>NZ_VHLB01000012.1:0-140257 GCF_006547365.1 Myxococcus sp. AB056
GCACGCGCGACTGGACGCCGGTAGGCCCCGTGCGCCTCAATCCCACTCCCAACCTCACCCCGCTTCCGCAGGAGGTGCGGTCCGTCGGCTGAACCCTCTCACGCGACAACTACCTTGACGCTCACCGGTCTGCTTCGATGAGATGCCGGTGCAACTGCTGGAGTGGGTACGTCCTGCTTCGCCGGCCTCCCCTGGACGAGAAGCACGCCGGGACTACGCCTACTTCCGCTGTGGCACTGCCAATCTCTTCTGCGCATTGGCGCGCACAGCAGGCTGGCACTTCGTGAAGGCCACGCCCAACAGAAAGAGCGAGGCATTCGCCGAAGCGCTGCGGGACGTTGCCAATCACTATCCGGACGCAGCAGCCATTCACCGGGTGCTCGATAACCTCAGCACCCACTCCTGTCGCGCCCTGGAGGTACGATACGGGAAGCGGGCAGGTCGTCGACTCTGGCGCCGCTTCACTGTGCATTTCACGCCCGTGCACGGCAGTTGACTTAATCAGGCAGAGGTAGATCTCCCTCTGCTCTCTTCAGTGCCTGGGCAGGCGGCGGAGCCCCACCCTCGACAAGCTCGACCAGGAAACGGGCGCATGGGAACGGTGGGCCAATCGCCAGAGGTTGCGAATCCGCTGGCGGTTCACTGTCCCAAAGGTCCGGGCGACGTCCGGCTACAATCCACCAATCTTCTCCCGGTCAGAGGACTACTCCCACGGCAGCAAATCTGTGTCTGTGAAAATCGCATTGAAAATCCTAACCCGCTCCGGCTCCGTCTTGAACATCGGCATTTCAATAGGGTGCTCACAGGTTTTGCGATCAATCTGTATTAGGCCCTCCTGTAAGCACATTTCGGTTATCTGTCTTTCAAGTCCTTCTCTTGGTTCGCCTGGCTCGACAAATCGCCCATGGGCGCCCCAGGAGAAAGGCCGCGTCAGCACAAAATACGGTCCAACCATCGACACCCGAAGCAATAGCCCGCCATCGGTGCTACGTATCCGATAGGAGAAACAGACGTCGTCATTGCTGTCTGTCAGATCCTCTACCTCCGCAGCGCGGGAAATCTTCTCGCGCAGGAGCGCATACGGGTCCTTCCTTAGAGTGGTTTCAACAAAGTCGAAGCGAGGCTTGTCTAAAGATCCGTACTTCGCCTCTATTGTCCGCAGTAGCCTATCTAGATTGATCATCTGTGCCTGAAAGTATAGGCGGAATGGGGGCCTTCTTGAAGATGGCCTTACCCGTGGGCGCGGTCAGAACCCAGAGCCGTTCCTCCCGTGGAGCAGGTCCTTGCCAGAACGGAACATGCGCGTGAGGGCATGAGTATGGGACGGACTGGGCCTCTGTTGTGCGGACGCAGTGGGATTGGGGCTGACGCAAGGAGGGCGAGGTGACACGCCGTGTGCGAGGCGGAGCGCCGATAAGAAGGCCTGCCCCACAGGTTTCAGGCGCACCGCTCCTGTCCGCGGGCCGTTGGTTCGGCTCGCGCTCCTTCTTTTTGCACTGCTGCCTCAGTCCCACAGCGTCTGATATTACATGGTCACTTTGGATCTCCCCGGAGGAAGCTTCTCCTTGGAGAAGCGCCGGGACTCCGAGGGACGTGACCGTGTAGTACTTGACGGCCGGTCGCGATGCTCGAACGCCTATCACGGGAGTGGAGTTGCCCCGTTAAGTTCGGACAGGTTGGCGGCTCGACTATGCACTTCTGTCACACCAGTTCTGAAAAACGCTTCTTCCACTCCGCTGGCAACGTGGGCGGGCCTTTCAACTCAAGAAGCTGCCGCAAGTCGTGCTTGAAGCGCCGGAGTGCTGCGCCCAGGTCGTCCCAGGCAAACTCCGCGTTCTGCCACTCGGGATGCGGGGCGCCACCACCGATGCCGGCGACGATGGAGAGGTGGAGGGACGCGTCCGTGCGCTCGAAGAGGAAGGCGGGGTCGCCCTGCTCGCACGAGTCGAGGGTGTAGGGCTGTCTGTCGGAAAGTGCCGCTACGGCCCCGGTGAGTTCGTCCCACCACTGCCCGAGGCACACATCGTCCGGCCCCCAGAAGCCCATGCACGGCACGCGTCGCTCGCCGATGGTCCACGCCAATTCACCATGAACGTGAGGCTCATCTTCGCAAAGCGCTGCCAGGGGCCGACGCTCGTTGCCCTCGCCGGGCACGTGGGCGCTGCGGAGTTCAAGCTGCATCGATAGGGAGCCTGACGACATCAGCCGACCTCCGCTGGACAGGCGCCTGCGGCCACCGCCCCGCGAAACTCGCGTGGCGAGCGCATTCCGAGCCCCTTGTGAGGGTGTACCGAATTGTAGTCTTCGAGCCAAGCTGGCAGCTGCGCCAGGACGTGGGCGGCAGAATGCAGCTCGTGCACGTACACGTAGTCGCGCTTGAAGGTCTTCACGAAGGCCTCCGCCATGCCGTTGCTCTCCGGCGAGTACGCGGGCGTGGTGCACATCAACAGCCCCAGGGAGCGGCCGAACTCGCGCGTGTCGTGCGCGGTGTAGACGGGGCCATTGTCCGATAGCCACTCCACCGGGTGCGGCACCCGTATGATGCCCGGGCCGAAGCGCGCATCCACCGTCTCGGCCATCAGGTCCTGGATGGTGAGGCTGGTGGGGTACTCCGCAGAGGTACGGTACGCGATGACCTCTCGGTCGCAGCAGTCGAGCGAGAAGGCTACCTGTACCCGCTCGCCATTCCAGCAGCGGATTTCAAAGCCATCCGAGCACCAGCGCAGGTCGCTCTTCAGCGTGGTGACGGTGCCCTCGTGCGTGCGCGTGGGCTTGCCCGTGTGCCGCTGGAGGAGCAGCACGGCGTCCCGCATGAAGCGGTACGCCCGCTTGTGGTTGACGGGTGGCTTGTCCTCCTTGCGGCGCTGACGGTTGAGGAGCGCGCAGGCCCGGCGGTACCCGTAGGTGGCACGCTCCTGGGCCACGGCCTTGAGGCCCGCGAGCGCCTCGGAGTCTCCGTCAGCGTCTGAGCAGCGGGGCTCTCGAGGGGAAAGAGGGCGGTGCAGCGTGGAGCGGGCCACCCGAAGTGTTCGGGACACGGCGCTCACAGGATGCCTCGCAAGCTCGACAACGCCGCGGACGACAGCAGTTTTTTCGCGGGCCACCGCCACCGCATCCCGCAGAATCTCCGCCTCCTGCGTCTTCTTGCCAAGCAGCCGCTGCAGCTCGCGCACCTGCGCCTTGAGCGACTGCACCTCGGAGGCGGGCACCACGTCCTCGCCAGTCTTGAGCCCTGACTCGCCGCCGGCGGTCTTCAGCTGCCTCCAGCGGAACAGCTGGCTGGGGCTGATGCCGTACTTCCGGGCCACCAGGGACACACTGCTCCCCGAGGCCTCGCAATCAGCCACCAGGCGCAGCTTCTCCTCCGCCGAGTACCGGCGGCGGCTCTTCCCCTGCCCAGCCCCTCCAGGGGCGCCCTCTTTCGTCGTCTTCTCCATCGGTCAGACTCGCTTTCTAGCCGAACGAGCCTGTCCGACTCTTCAAGAGGCTACCCAAGGGAGGTTGCCCGCTCGCTCTGGGGCTGACTTGCCTCAGGAGGGAATCCGCACGATCTGGTCGCGCTGGGGAATCGACTCGTCTTCAGCTCCGGGGACGGTGAGCCAGAGGGCGATGAGCTTTGGACAAGCGACGGCTCGCCGTCGGGCACGACGCGGGGGAATGATGTCTGGCCAGGGCCTATGAGATTCTCAGCTGGTTCCCTCGCGGTTCTGAACTCGCGGGGGTCTTCGCCGCGAATGATGTTTCGGGCAATGGTGTGAGCACTGGGTGAGCAACGGCACCCGGTAGGGGAGCACGCACTTCAAGAATCTGGCGCCTGGTGGTGACTCATCGGATCCCGAAGCGCTGGCCTTCATTAAAGGCACGCTGTTCTTCGCCGAGAGCTGGGGAGCATGGGCACGAGCCCTGGGGGAGCGATGGCACCCGTTCGGGCACGGTGTAGCTGCGGGAGCTGGCGCATGGGAGCGCCTCCTCCTCGTCGCCGCGCGACTTCGTGCGCTCGGGCTGGGACGTGTCCTTCTCGGCGGAGGACGGAAAGACCAGACGCGAACTGTGGGCCTTGCCGTTCCGTCCGAAGGACGAGTGCAAGTAGCACCCGTCTCACATGCGCGCGATCATCCACCGGAGTGCATGCCGCCGGGGCCGGCGCGGCCTACTTCACCTCGGTGCGTCGGAAGAACACGTCCGTGTTGTCGACCGACAGGTCCTCCAGCCAGCCCACGTAGCCGTTCTTTCCCCCCTCGGATGAGAGGACCCGTGGGGCGGAGGACCGCCCGGGGGAGTCGCTCAGGTTCTTGATGGGCTCGAAGGAATCACCGAAGTCGCCGCTGGCCCGATAGAAGATGTCGGTGGGGCCCGGCGTACTGTCTTCCCATACGACGCGAAGGAACTCGTTCTCGGCGGAGAGGCTGACGGCACCGGAGTCACCGGAACTCTTGCTCAGGTTGCGGGCCTTGGCGAACGAGTCGCCGCGGTCGTCGCTGATACGGAGAAAGATGTCGAAGTTCCCGGGGCCATTGTCCTGCCACGCCACGAAGACATGTTGGCCCGAGACCTCGAGGTCCGGTGCGAGCGCCAGTCCCACCCTGTCGCTCAGGACCACGGCCGGCTCGAAGGTGGCCCCCCGGTTGGGGCTGCGCCGATAGACAATGTCACAAAGGGTGGGGAAGAAGTCATTACACTCTTCCCAGACCACGTGGACCTTCTGGTCTTTTACCGCGATGCGGGCGCGCTGTGACGGCTGGAGCGGGCCCTGGGGGGCGCTGAGGTTGATGAGCGGGTCGAAGGTACGTCCCTCGTTGGTGCTGCGGCGGAATCGCACGTCGGGAATGTCATCCACTCCCGCGTCATCGCCGACCAGGAATACTCCGTTGTTCGACGCGACGATTTCCGTGACACCAATATCCTGGCCGTCGTCGATGGTCAGCGTGGGGTCAAAGCTCTGGCCCCGATCGTGGCTCGCCCGGAAGAGTTGGTCGACTGACTCCTCACCGGTCGAGACGCCCCACGTCACGTACACGTCGCTGTTCTCCGCCGCGATCCGGGGAGTGAAGCCGCTGGTGCTGAGTGTCAGGGGCGGTTCGAACGTCCTGCCGTGGTCGTGGCTCGCACGGAACTGGATGCCCTGCTCGCTCCATGCGACGTAGACCTTCTTTCCCTCCGCGAACACGAACGGGATGAAGGCGGGCGTGACGCCGCTGCTCAGAAGCTGGGGAGGGCTGAAGCTCCTGCCCCGATCCGAGCTCCTTCGCAGGAAGACGCTGGTGGTGCCCCCGGCCGGGGTGTCACTCCAGACGACATAGACGTCGTCTCCTGAGACGGCCATCGAGTACTCGAAGTTGAAGGTCGGCGTGTCGCTCAGGTTCAACACCGGGCCGAACTTCTCCTCGAACCGTCTCGGAACTTCGTGGGCCACCGCCCCAGAGGACAACAGCAACCCTCCGAAAAGCCAGGCCCAGCCTCCGCGCCCCACCGCGCTCGTCAGTTTCGCCATGTCTGCTTCCCCATCTCCTTCGCTTGCCGGGGAGGAGTAATTTCTGGGGCTGAGTCGAGACACTGCTCGCGGGCGCTGCTCGGTTGGTGGTGGCCAACAATGAGGTGAAGTTGCCCCGGCTTCGCGCCTCTCCCGCAGTTTGCGTGATGCTCCTCGGAGGAGTAGGCAGACTCAGCAGGCTGCCAGTGACGTGGCTACACGCTGGGAATGGAAACGCTGTACTCCCTTCCCGGATGCCGAGTGGGAGCATGTGGAGCGCACCGGCTCGGCGACTCTCCTTCGAAGGCAGAAACACGGATGGCCTTCTTCGAGTTCATCGAGGGTTGGCACAACCCACACAGACGGCACCCTGCGCTCGACTACGAGTCGCTCGCCAACTTCGAAAAGAAGTACCGGGCTGCTGCTTGATGGCGATTGCCCGGGACACTCTGCGGAACCGGAGCAACTTCAGTGAGGGCTTGAAACGTTGCGCCAGACTGGCCGCATTGAGGGGCGCGACAGGCCCCCGGGGGCCGGCCCGAGACGTGCTCAAGCACTCCGCGACGCGATGAGTGCGAGGTTGCGCGGAGACAGGCGCGGATCGAAGAGTTGGAGGAGTTCGACCTGGAAGCCCGATTCCTCCAGGAGGAGCGCGCGATCAAGCAGGAGCACGACCTCCAACGCCCTCGCGAAGCGGTCCCTCAGCAGATGGCAGAGCAACAGGTCCCGTGTCTCGGCGCGAACGGAAACCTCGAAGGCATTCAGCTCGGCGTCCGTCATGCCGGGATCGAGGCCCAGGCGCTCCAGGCGGTCGCGCGCGTAGACGGCGAAGCGTTCGGCGTAAAGCGCCCGGGGCGCATCCCCTGCTCTCACGAAGCCGCGTTCGGGAAAGTGCCGCCTCGATAGGAGATCGAACGCGAAGCGCCACGCATATACCCGCTTCATCCGCGCGAACTCCTCCTCGGTCTTGTGATGCCGTCCCCGCGTCGTCAACGCCAGGGCATGTGGGGTGAAGGGCAACGGATGTTCGCTCCCGAAGCGGGAGACAGGGTAATCCCGCGGGACCTCCAGCTTGTCGTAGCAGCAGCCGATGTTCAGGACGAAGCCCGCCCCCTGGCTCTTGCGAATCTGCGTGAGGGCGAGCGGCCCGCAGGTGTGCAGGCCGATCGAGGCGCGGTCCCAGCCGGAGAAGAGCGGATCGAGCTGTGGTTGGAGTCCGTCCTCGACGGAGGCCTGGATGAAACACAGGGTGTCCCCGCCTGGGGGATGGGTTCTCGTCAGCCACCGTCGGCCCTTGTCCTGCAACGCGGCGTCCCGATCGATGCTGTGGAAGGTCCACCCGAACGTCCGCGAACAGAGGCGGGCGAGATGTCCCATGCCGCCGCCAATATCGACCGCCTGGTGGATGAAGCGCGTTCTCGGCGCGAGCAGGGCGAGCACCCGCTCGAGCTCGTGGGTCTTCTTGGCGTTGAGGCCCTGCGTCTCCGCGACCGTCAGCGCGTGAAGGCCCTCGTGCCAGGGCAGCGCCGTCAGTTCCTGGAGCGCGCCCAGGAGTGCGCACAGGGCCGGAGGCGCGACGCCCTCGAGCGCCCCCTGGTCCAGCTGACGCTCGCCCGCTTCATCGAGCGACCGGGCATAGCCCAGCCAGTCCTCGGGATAGGCGGCGCCGGACCCGGGCCAGCCCTGGAGGATGGAGCGGGACCAGAGCGGGGACCAGGGCCGGAGTTGGTGCGTGAGCGCTTCGAGTCGCGCCTGGAAGTCCATGTCGGCGCATCCTATGCGCCGCTGGTTGGGGATGACGGTTCCGATGTCCCAGGACTCGGCAGCGATTCAATCATCTCGGACTTCCCCGTCAGCGGCCCTCCGCCGTCAACAGCGCCTCGAATTCTCCGAGGCGCCACCACCCCCGGAGGCATCGCGGATGGAGGATGTGGACCTCGACGGCCAGTGGCGCATTTCGGTGGAGGGCGACCAGGTCCGGCTCGTTCCCGAGCAGCTCGAAGCCAAGCAGGCTCGGGTCATCCCATTGGCCCATCTCGAACGTCCAATCCCTGTTCGTGGGATGCCGCGCGGTGTCCGCCTGCGACACGAAGCTGGAGAAGCCGCTCGCCCCGGACACGGCATCGGCGCTGCGACGCCTGGGCGGCAGGTCAGGCCATTTCGCGACGCTGGCGCGCCCAGGTCTCGAAGCTCATGGGCGAAAGGCCATAGGACCGCGCGATTTCAGGCCGCGCCAGCACCGGTGCGACGTTCATGTACGTCAGGCCTTGGGCCACGCCGGGATGCAGGCCGGCTGCGACGGCCTCCTCGACCGTACTGAACTGGACGATGTACTCCTTGCCGTCGAGGCGCGAGAGGACCTCGGCGATCTGAGGAAGCGTGAGCAGGTCACTCGCGAGCTGCAGCGTCACGCCGTTGAACGTCGCGGGATTGTTGAGCGCCGCCGCGGCCGCCTTGCCGATGTCCTCTGGCGCGACCAACGCGATGGTTTGATCGGTCCTGATCACCGTGAGCAACCGGTGCCCGTCGACGAAGCCAGCCGGATCCAACATCGGATGATCCATGAAGGTGGCGGGCAGGATGAGGGTCCAGTGCTTGAATCCCGCGCTGCGGACGAGTTCGCAGGTGGCAAGCTTGTTCTCCCAATACGTCTCGTGCGCCTTCCAGCGCCCCTCCGCCCAGCCCTCCACGTTGCGGTGGTCGCCGACACCGGAGGTCGCGGTGTGCACGAACGTTTCGACACCTTCGGCAAGCGCGGCCTCGACGAGGTTCCTCCCTTGCTGGAGTTCCTTGCTGTAGTCGACGCCAGTCGTGGAGATGATGGGGGACTGCATCGAGAAGACCGCCCGCGCCCCAGCGCAGGCAGCGCGCAACGACGCCGGATCGTCGAGGTCCCCGACGACCACCTCGGCGCCAGCCTCCGCGAGGGCCTTCGCGTTTGGCGCCTTGGGATTGCGCACCATCACACGCACCGGGGTGCCGCCTTCGGCCAGCAGCGCCCGGGCGGTGGCGCCGCCCTGACGCCCCGTGGCAGCGGTGACGAGAACGCATTCGTTGCTGCTCATGGACCGCTCCTTTGTAAGTGGGGGACCCCACCGTTTATTCTCGTGGTTAGATATGGAGGGGGACCCCATTTGTCAACGCGGGTTCGCGTGAGGAGGCGGTCGCGGTGGAGCATGTGAAGCCGTTGCGAGCGGACGGGCGGCGCAACCGGGAGCGGATTGTCGCGGTCGCCGCGGAGCTGGTCGGCAGGGATGGTGCGCAGGTGTCGCTCGAGGAGATCGCGCGGCGGGCGGGGGTCGGCTCGGCGACCCTGCACCGGCACTTTCCCTCGCGGCAGTCGCTGTTGGAGGCGGTATTCCGCGATGGCGTCGCGCAACTCTGTGCGCGGGCATCCTCGCAACCGGGAGAGGATCCCGCCGCCGAGTTGGCGGCCTGGCTCGAGGACTTGACGGTCTACACGGCGACCCACCGCGGGCTTGCCGCAGCGCTGTTGACCGGCCCGGATGGCCTTACGGCTGAGGAGGTCTGCTCCACCGACAAGCTGCTCGATGTGTTGAGCGTTCTGGTGGCGCGGGCGTCATCGGCAGGCGCGATTCATGCCCGTGCCACGACGGAGGACCTGCTGATGCTGGCGAACGCGATTGCCGTCGCCAACGAAGACGATCCGCTCACCGCCAGCCGGGTGCTGCGCCTCGCGCTCACCGGCATCCGGCCGTGAATGCGGGGAGCGCGGCGGTCTGCGCTCCCGCTTGAGGACGCCCGTCTCGGTAGACGCCGGAGTGATGCTACCGGCGGGTGGACAGGCCGCACTGCCTTTGGGGGGACAGGCCGGCCCTGTCCGCGCTCCCATGCGGTGTGCGGCAGGGGCCTGGCTCGCTTGGCTGGGACAGCTCGAGCCTCAACACCAGGCGGCCTTGCGTGGCTTCTTCGGCCACGCAGGGCGCTCTGCTCGCGGACCTATCTGAAGGGGATCAGGCGATTTCGCGCGTCAGCTTGGAGTCCCACGGGCACCAGTGTCCGCCCGGGAGGAATGCACCGCCCGCCTCGTCGAGGTGGTCTTCCACATACGTCATGTTGGCATCGCAGACCTCGATGGCCATCGAGAAGAAGCGGATGGTGTTCGGGTCCAGGTGGAAGGAGAACTTCGGGTTGTAGGCCGCGGCCCGCTTGATGATGCGTCCGTGGACGTGGACTTCGTTCTTCTCCTCGCCAGAGAGAATCTTCCGTGCGTGCGCAATCGTTTTCTCGTCAGACAACTCGACGATGAACTCCAGGTTGGGCTGGGCGGTCTGCGTGAATGCGAAACGAACCGGGTTTGCCATTGAAAGGCTCCTTGGGGTAGGGGCCCCATATAGGAGACTCCCCTCACTCGATTGCATCACCTGCCGGTAGCGGTGGTGTGTCTTGAATGCGGCGTCGTGAGGTGTGTTGTCTGAGGCAGTCGCACGGGGCGGGGGCGGCCTCCGAGAACCGGCAGGCCGCCAGTGTGATGGGTTGGCGAGGCGTCAGTGACTCGCGACCTGAGGCCTCGGCACGGGCAATACCCAGATCTCCCGGCCGAGTTGCCCATCCAGCGCCGTGAAGTAGATGAAGTCGCCCGCGCGCAGCAGGTCCTGCGGATAGGAAGAGGCGGGGCCCGGGACGATGTCCTGCAGGAGCTTGGTGCCGCTCGGTTGTCCGTTGCTCACCCAAAGCTCGTGGCCGTGTGCTTCATCGAAGGCGTAGAAGACGACGCGGCCGTCATCAGTGGGGACTGGCGTGGGCGGTCGGAGGTCCGGAGAGACGATGAGTGGCTGGTACAGCAGCTTCGTTCCCTGGGCGGTGGCATCGGTCCGCCACAGCTGGACGTCGAAGGGGGCGGGGCTGCCGATGTCGTAGAAGAGCGTGAAGTAGAGCTTTCTCTCGGTCGCCGTGGACGTGGCGACGAAGATGAAGAAATCGAAGGGAAGGTCGGCGTAGGGGTTGGGGATGCTCGCAACGAGATTCGAGCGCGGGTGGCAGGAGGGGGCCGGGTCGAGCTTGCGAATCTCCGTCACCGTGAAGCCCGGTGTGAAGGTGGCGAAGTAGAGGCGTTCCTTGAACAGGGCGAGGATTTGCGCTTCCGAGCCCTGGGGTCCGGGAACGGTGTCCTCGACCAGCTCCGTGCCCTGGGCCGTGCCATCGCTGCGCCACACTTCACGGCCGTGCACGGCGTCGTCCGCGGAGAAGTAGAGCACTCCCTCCGCTTGCGTCAGGTTCCGAGGGAACGAGGAGGCGGCACCCGGGTTGATGTCCTTGACGAGGCGGGTTCCGGAGGCGCTGCCGTCACTCACCCAGAGCTCCACTCCGGTGTCGGGCACCCCGAGGCTCATGAAGAGGCGGTTGCCCACGCTCGCCAGGTCAAAGGGCCCGTTCACGGTGTCCCTCGGTCCCAGGTCCTTCACGCGCACTGTGCCTGCCGAGGTGCCATCACTGCGCCACAGCTCCAGGTTCTCGGCGGCGATGAGGGTGGGCCGGACCGACCGGAAGAAGTAGAGCTTGTTGCCCACCGCGATGAAGTCCGCCAGGGAGGCGGTGCCGCCCTCCGGGGCAAGGTCCTTCACCTGACGCGTGCCCGCGGTGGTGCCATCACTCACCCACAGGTCCGCGCCGTGTTCCATGAAGCCTTCGGTGAAGAAGAGCTGCTGGCCGACGACGGTCAGCCGTCCGGGAGAATCGTCCAGGTGCTTCACGGGGACCGTGCTCGCTGTCGTGCCCGCGCTCCGCCACAGCGCGCCCCGGTCCGCCTCGAAGTCGAAGGCAGAGAAGAAGAGCTTGCCGCGGAAGGACACCAGATCTGTTGGCGACGGGCCACCCAGCGGGTCCGGGAATGGCCCCGGGGGAGGCGGGTAGATGTCCTTCAACAGCGTGGCGGGCCCCAACTTCGGGAGTGGGGCATCCCAATGCGCGGTGACCTCCTCGGGGGCGTGTTCCTCGGCGAGCGATGCTTCTGGAAGAGGCCCACCGCATCCCGCGGTTGCCAGACAGACCCATGCCACTTGCCACCATGCACGCATGATTCCCCCTCGTTCTCGGGTGGGCGACAGCCCCGATGGCGATAAGTCCGGAGCAGAGCCGCGGCCAGGGGGCGCGCCGGGTTCCTGGTCGCAAATCTTCCGCAGGTCCAGTCGCGCTCACTTCCATCGCCTCGTGATGCTTCGTTGATGGATGAGAACGCGACGCAGGCTCCCGCGTGCGGGCGACGGCTCCCGCGAGCATGCGTCCTTTGGACGGTGCGGTGCTCTCGGCCCGGACGACCGCGTCGTGGAGTTGGGCTTCCTCGCGCCGCAGGCCACGTTCACCGGGCGGCGCTGGACTCGCTAGCCCGATGGCCGAGTACGTCACTCCCTGGCGCTCACGGTTGCCTGCCTCCCCTCGGCCGGGCTTGCGCGGGCGAATCGCTTCCCCTGGACACCGCTCGTGCGTATCACTGGCTTTCGTGCGTACGCCCACCGACCGATACCTGCCGCCGCGCCCCGACGCTTCCTCCGCCGTCATGCTCCAGCGCGGGCGGGTGGTGGTCATCGCGCCCACGCGCGCCGCGTGCGAAACCATCGAGCTGGCGCTCGGGTTGGAGCTGCGCACGTACCTGGAGGAGCACCACGGCGAGCGCCTCCGCGAGCTGGCCCGGAGCGGGCAGGGGTTTGGCATCGTCGCGGGCACTGGCACGGGCAAGACGCTCGCCATCCGCTCCATCGCGGAGGAACTCGTGGGCCGGCGGCCCCTGCGGGTGGCGGTGGTCAACCGCGAGCGGGAGGCCACCACGCAGACGCCGCTCGCGGACGTGGCCATCGTCACCACCGGCATCGCGCGGCGCTGGTTCCAGGGCGGCGCCATCCGGCGCGAGGACACGCTCATCGTGGATGAAATCCACCAGACCTCCGCCGAGCTGGAGCTGTGCCTGGCCCTGGGCAAGCGCGCGGGCTGCCGCTTCATCTGGCTGTCCGCCACCGTGGACCCGGCCTTCTACGCGCGCTACCTGGACAGCGCGGACGTGCTCCAGGTGTCCTCCTTCGACCCGAGGAAGGCGGCCCGGGTGGAGGTGGAGCGCTGTCAGCCGCTGTCATTCCTCGACGAGGACTTCCTGCGAGAAGTGCAGCAGCAGGGGCGCGGCGTGGGCGTGTTCCTGGCTACGCGCGCGGGCGTGGAGGAGGCGGCGGCCCACGTGCGCGCGAACGCACCGGAGCTCCATGCGGCGCACTACCACGGCGGCGAACCGCTGCGTGCCATTCGCCCCTTCCTGGAGGGTACGGCGCCCCGGCCCTTCGTGCTCGCGATGACGGCGGCGGGGCAGAGCGCGCTCAATGTTCCGGGGCTGGACACGGTCGTCATCGACGACATGCGCTTCACGAACCTGGTGGAGCGCGGCCGCAACGTCCTCACCCGCGTGCACCTGGGCAACAACGAACTCTTGCAGATGGCGGGGCGCGTGCACGGGCGGGTGGAGGGTGGGCGCGTCTTCATCCTGAGCGACCGGCCGCTGCACTTCGCCTCGCTGAGGCCCACCGAACCCGAGTTCCAACTCGCGGGCGAGCCGGAGCGGGTGGCGCTCACCGCCGCGGCCCTGGGCGTGCGGGCGGATGAGTTGGATTTGCCCGTGCCGCTGGACCGCAATGCCTATCGCCGGGCGCTCGCGAAGTTGCAGGCGCGCGGCATCGTGGACGCGGAAGGACGGCTGTCCGACTACGGCCGCGCGGTGGAGGCCCTGCCCGTGGAGCGTCCGTGGGCGGAGCTCATCGTCAACGCGGAGGAGGCGCTGCTGCCGTTGCTCGCGGTGTGCAGCTCGGTGGAGTCGCTGCACAGGATGACGCGCGAGGAGCGGAACCTGGACGGACTGCTCGTGCCCGGCAGCGACCACCTGACCGCGTACAACCTCTACGCCGAGGCCTTCCGTGGAGCGGGCACGGTGGGGGAGGTGCAGGGGCTGCCGCGCCACGTCTTCCATGCGGAGAAGCTCGCGGCCTGGGCGGAGGTGCGTGGGGTGTTGGTGAAGGTCCTGGAGGACGCGGCGCTCGCGATGGCGAGCGTGTACCGGAGCGTGGGGCTGGCGCTGCCCGCGCGCATGCCCGTCGCGGACCCGCGCGCCCACCGGCGTTTCTGCGACCTGCTCGCACGCTTCATGCCCTTCGACCTGGTCATCGACGAGCGCACCGCCTGGGGCGAGGTCGCGCGCGTGTCGAAGACGAGCGTGTGTGGCAACCTGGGCGCGGTGGCGGGCACGCTGCGCTACTTCGCCGACCGCAACGGCGACTCGCAGGCCGGCATCGAGGGGACCCAGCTTCCCGAATCACTGCTGCGCCGCTACGCCCACCGTCACTCGGCGGCGCCGGTGTACGACGTGCGCTTCCGCTCGGTCGTGCTCGAAAAGCGGGTGGACTATTTCGGCTTCGAGCTCGAACGGGAAGTGGAGGTGCTGCGCGCCTGGGGGCCGGAGCTCGCCAAGGCGGCCCGGCACGCGCTCGCCGAGGCGTTGGCGCAGGGTGAAGTACCCCATCCCGCGGTGGACCGGCACCGGGTCGCCATCGCCGAGGTGCGCGAGCTGTGGCGACGCTCGGGAGGGACCACCGCGCCGCTGGGGTTGTCGGAGCTGACCGCGCTTTACGAGGCGCAGTTGGAGGGGGTGGACACGCTCGACGACTTCAAGGCGCGCCCGCTGCGGCTCGAACTGGACGCGCTCGTGCCGTCCGCGACGCGTCAGGCGCTCCTGGCGCTCCCGGACGCCGTGGAGGTGCGCGAGCAGGCGGTGCCGCTCGAATACGACGTGGAGAGACTGTCGGACGGAGCCCCGCGAGGCGTGGTGCGGCTGCACCTGCCGGAGAAGCTCGCGCGCACGCTGGTGCAAGAGGAGCTGCCGCTGCTCGACCGTCCCCAGCGCTTCAGCGTGGCTCGGGGCCGAAGGGGCGTGCTCGAAGCTCGCTCGCTCCTCGAGCTCCAGGAACTGCTCGACCGGCCCTGGATGCCGGACGAGATCGCCGAGGCCACCCGTGAGCGTCCAGTCCCGCGACAGGACCGGGAGCGCGGCGCCCCCAGACATGGGGGGCACCGGGGCCATCACGGCAAGGCACCCCGGAATGGAAGACGGCCGGGCGGCGGCGGACGGCGGCGCTGACCTGACGCACGGGCAGGGCGCTCACCACGCAGAGGGCGCGCCGTCCATGGGCCTCGCGTCCGGGATGCAGGTGGTCGCGCTTCTGCCGAACCAGGGGCTTTCGCGGAGCCGACCCCTGTCGCTCATGGCCCTGAGGAAAGCAGGAGGTGTGCAGGGGGCTCTTTTTTTGCTGTCCGCAGCTGAGGGGAAATGCGCGCTGGATTCGTTTCCTGTTGGCGGTACCAACGTCAAGCAGGAGTTCTCGAGCATGAAACCTTTCAGCATGAGGCCGCTACTGACAGTCCTGTCAGTGCTGGTCGTGTCCCTCGTGGGATGCGGGGTGCCAGAGGAAGAGTCCCGCGACACTTCTAGCGCCGAGTCCCAGGCACTGGCCGGTCCATATGATGCTTGGATTGCCCGCCACGGGCTCACCAACGCCCAATATCAGACGGAGTTCAATACCTGGGTGGGGCAGGGCTATCGTCTCTCCTATGTCAGCGGCTACGAAGAGGGAGGCAGTGCCCGTTACGCGGCCATCTGGGAGCAGACGAGCGGCCCGGCCTGGCGGGCCTTCCACGGGCTGACTTCAGCGCAGTATCAGACCACCGTCGTCAATCAGAATGCGCAGGGATACCGCCCGGTGGTGGTCAACGGGTACAGCGTCGGAGGCGTCGCCTACTTCGCGGCTATCTTCCACGTGGACGGTGGTGCCGCGTGGGTGGCCCGCCATGACCTGAGCGCGTCCCAGTACCAGACGGAGTTCAACACCTGGGCGGGGCAGGGCTATCGGCTCGTGCACGTGAGTGGCTACACGTCCGGTGGCGCGGAGCGCTACGCGGCCATCTGGGAGCAGACGAGCGGCCCGGCCTGGCGGGCCTACCACGGGCTGACCGCGTCCCAGTACCAGTCCACGTTCAATACCAACGCGACCCAGGGTTACCAGCTCGCGAAGGTCAGCAGCTACAACGTGGGTGGCACGGACCGGTACGCGGCCATCTTCCAGGCTTCATCGGGGATTCCGACCGCCGCGCGTCATGGACTCTCCGCCGCCGCGTATCAACAGGCCGTGACGGACCTCAAGAACCAGGGATATCGCCCCGTCCTGGTGGCGGCGCACAACAATGGGAGCCAGCCCGAGTTCGCCCTGATTTGGCAGAACCTGACGTTCAGCGCGGCCGACCTGCAGCACATTGACGACACCGTCCAGCAGGCGATGGCCAGCACGAACACCGTCGGCCTGTCGCTGGCCATCACCCGCCACGGGCGCCTCGTGTTCGCCAAGGGGTATGGCCTGGCCGACCGAACCAACAACACCCCGGTCAACACCTCCCACCGCTTCCGCGTCGCCAGTGTGTCCAAGCCGATGACCTCCATCGGCATCATGCGGCTGATTGAAAGCGGCCAGATTCGTCTGACGGACCGCGTCTTCGGCCGGGGCGGATTGCTCGGGGAGACGTTCGGCGCGCAGAACACCTACGCGGACAGCCGCGTCCTGAACATCACGGTCCAGCACCTGCTCGAGCACACCGCGGGCGCATGGGACAACGACGGCGCCGACGGAACGGGCGACCCCATGTTCATGAACACGGGCATGACGCACGCCCAGCTCATCCAATGGGTGTTGCAGAACGTGCCGCTCGAGTTCGCGCCTGGGACGACGTACCAGTATTCGAACTTCGGCTACAGCGTCCTCGGCCGCATCATCGAGCGGGTCACGGGCATGACCTATGACGCCTATATGCGCACCAACGTGTTCACGCCCAGCGGCGCCACCAGCTTCGCCGTCGGGGGCGATACGTTGGGCGCGCGTCTGACGAACGAGCCCGTCTACTACCAGCTTGGCGCGGGTGCCTTCAGCCCGTACGGCATGCCGGTGCGTCGCATGGATGCGCACGGCGGCTGGGTCGCCACGCCCATTGATTTGCTGCGCGTCGCCGTGCGAGCGGATGGGTTCTCCACCGTTCCGGACCTGCTGAGCGCGGGCTCACTCACCACGATGACCACACGCACGACGGCGCTCGACACCTTGGGCAACTCCGTCAACTACGCCAAGGGCTGGTCGGTGAACAGCATCCCCAACTGGTGGCACGGTGGCTATATCCCGGGCACCCGGGCCCTGTTGGTGCGGACCGATGACCGCTATGGGCCCAGCCGCTCCGAGGAGTTCACCTGGTCCGTCATGACCAACTCCAACAACAGCTCCGGCTCGGGCACGCCCGACATCAACCTCGACAGCCTCATGTGGAGCGTCGTGAACGGCGTCAGCGCCTGGCCCGCGCACGACCTGTTCTAATCAGGCATCCAGTGGGGGCGCTTCCGGAGGAAGTGTTTGGAGTGTCGGGCACTTCCTCCTGTTTCGACCTCGTCCTGTTCGAGCCCGCCCCACGCGCTCGATGAGACCGGAGGCTGTTGAAGCAGCAGTCTGCGTTGGAGCTGTCTCAGGGGCCGCCCGCGCTGGCGGGCGGTCCTCGTGGCCTGTGCGGAGTCGTGAGCGTCAGTCCTGGAGCAGGGTTCGGAACACGGCCGGCAGCTCCTGGTCCCCCAGCCCCGCGCTGACGGCTCGCTTGTAGTTGTCGAGCAGTTCCTTCGGGAAGCGTGCGCTGATGCGGGCGTCCTGGCTCAGCCGGACGATGTGTTCGATTGCGGCGACGTGGGTGTTGAGACTGCACTGGTCGCCTGAGAAGTCATTCTGCTCGACCATGCCCTGCGCGGCGTCGGCGGTGACGGAAATCAGGCCGAGGAATGAGTTCTTCTGGGCGAAGAAAGCCTTCGGGTCCAGGCCTTCCGCCTTGCACATGGCCGCCGCGTGCAGGAACGCCAGGGAGCCGCCGTAATAGGCCTCGAGAATCGCGCAGTCGAGCGTCGCGGCAGCGCCAATCTTCTCGTCGACGTACACGGAGTTCTTGGCAATCGCCTGGAGCGTCTCGACGTGCCGGTCGAAGGTGCCGCGCGACCCCGCGTAATAGACGGTCGCGTACTCGGTGGCGACGAAACTCGGGTACGCGAGGATCGCGGCATCCAGGTAGTCCACGCCGTGGGCCTGGGCCCACGCCAGCCCCTCGCGCGCGTCCGCGGGTGAGCCGCTGGTGAGCTGCACGAGCGTCGCTCCAGTCAGTGCCTCCGCGACGCCCTTCTCCGAGAGCACCTCGGCGGCGGCGGCGTAGTTGGAGAGGGAGACGACGACGAGCTCGCGTCCCGAGACGGCCTCGACGAGGTTGTCGAAGGCACGGGCTCCACCACCGACGGCGGTGGCCTTGCTGGGAGTCCTGTTCCAGACCGCGACGTCGTGGCCCGCCGAGGCGAAGGCTCGCGCCAGTGCGCTTCCCATGAGACCACAGCCCACCACCGCCATCTTCGCTGAACGAATTGGGTGCATGTGCAAGCTCGCTTGGACTCCAGGTTGTACGGCAAACCCGAAACGTGAAGCCCGCCCATCCCTCAAGGAACCGGGCGAACTGACGGAGCGGGCGTCAACACCAACCCATCCAGGACACCATACGCATAGGCCACCGCGAAGGCATAGGCTCCCACCAGGTACGTCACGTTGAGCGTCCGCGCCGTCCCCGCGTCGCTCGCGCGATATCGGCCGTCCGGCCCGCGCAGCGAGAGCGCGGTCCCCAGGGAGACTCCCGCCGCTGCGAGTCCCAACCCCTGCGTCACCGCCATCACCGTGCCCATCCCCGAGCGCCCGTGCTTGAAGTGCCCCACGCCCAGGGGCGCCAGATACCAGGCACGGGTCAGCGCCGGCGAGGTGGGTACCTCGTCTTTGCGGATGGGGGCGACGATGGGGGAGGGCGCCGGAAACAGCCGAGGACTCCGTTCGGCGCGCAGCTCCCCGATGCGTGTCTGGTGTTGCGCTCGCGCGCGCTCGACGAATGCAAGGAAGTCCGGTGGATACAGCAGCGGGTCCAGCGCCGAGTCGCCGTGAACGGCCAGCCCTCGCACCACCTCGTCCTCCGCGCGGGCAAGCTCCTCCTGTGCGTGATAGGTGGCCGCGAGCAGCAGGTGCGCTTCTGCTTCCAACGCCGCTCCGTCGAGCCGCAGCGGATAGAGCAGCGACTCCAACTCGGCGCGGGCCTTGGGCAGCTCGCCGGATTGGTAGGCACCGCGCGCGCTGTCGAGCGGGGACGCCGCGAGCACCATCAGCATCAAGGCCGCGCCCATCATGGCGTCACGTCCAGCGCCACTTCGAGACGACGACCGGCGACCACGTCCACCTCTCGCACCAAGGGCGGTTCACCCACGCGGCGTGCTGTCACCGTGTGTCGTCCATGTTCGACCATCACCGGACCGGACAGGGGGGCGACGCCCACCTCCCGGCCGTCCACGAAGAGCCGCGCGCCCACGGGAGCGTGGATGCGCACCTCTGCCTTGCGCGGTGACAAGACCACGTCGCGCGTCACGGTCTCCCCCGGCGCGAGCGTCACCTCCTGCTCGACCTCGTCGCACAGCGGGTTGACGAAGCGCAGCCGGTAGGTCCCCGCTGGCAGCGAGAGCTCACGCACACGAGGTGTGTACCCGTGGCTCTCGCCGTTCACGAACACCTCCGCCCACGGGCGCGCCGTCACCTTCAACATGGCGGGACGGGCGGGGAGGGTGGTTTCCACGTCTGGCCCTGGCGCCGGCACCAAGGGCCGCGCGGCCCCTGTGGGCTCGGCTCCCGCCGAGTGCCCTGTCGGCAGGGGCGATACGGCCCGCTTCGCCGAATCCATTCCCCCCGAACGCCCGGTCGAAACGGAGGGCCGAGCCCGCTTCGTCCCGGCACCGTCCGCCGCGCGCTCTGTCGGCGCGAAGGCCCCGGCCAGATTCGTGGTGTCACTTCCAGCCGGAGGCTCCGGTTCCCGCGAAGCGTCCAACATGCCGGGTTCCGTCCCCGGGGCAGGCCTCTCCTGGCCCGGGGGCGTGGGCGCGTGAAGGCGTTCACCAGTGGAGGCGCCGTCAACGGATGTCGTTCTGGGGGAGGCCTGCCCTGATGAGGACTCCGCGCCACGCGGTGTCTTCACGCCTTCGACGCCCTGGCCCGGCCTCATCCACCAGCCCGCGGTCGCGCAGAGCACGAGCCCGGCGCCCACGGCGCCAGCCCTCCACGCGGAACGCCTCGGCCGCTGACGCAACAGCGCCACCACCTCGGCGGATGTCGGCTCCAGCGACAGCGCGGCGTTGAGGACCTTCGCGGCCCGCGCCCCCTCGCCGCGCGCCAGCAGTCCGCGCCCTTCCTCCAGCAACCGCTCGAAGCGAGCCCGGCGCCATCGACTGGTGCGGGCCACCGGGTCTCCCAAGAACTCCCGCGCCACGTCGGCAGGCGGGCCGACCTCTCGTAGGAGCAGCTCCTCCAACGCCAACGCCAGCGCGGCCCCGTCGCGCGGTCTATCCCGTGCATCCCTCGCCAGACACCGCGCGACCAGCGCTGACAAGGGCTCGGGCGTGCCCGGCACCACCTCCGTCAGCGGTGGCGCATCCTTCGTCATCACCGACGCGGCCAGATGCGCAGCGCCCTTGCCCGCGTGCGGCGTGGCGCCCGAGCACAGCTCGAACAGGATGACACCCACCGCGTACACATCCGAGGCGGGGGAGTACGCGCCTGTGTCGATGCGCTCGGGCGCCATGTATGGCAACGAGCCCGTCACCGCCCCGGTACTCGTGAGGCGCTCCTGGTCCTCCAGCGCGGCGAGTCCAAAGTCCGCCAGCTTCAGCGGCCCGCCTTCCGCCACCAGCACGTTGTCGGGCTTCACGTCGCGGTGGACGATGCCGCGTGCGTGCGCCGCCGCCAGCGCCCGGGCGAGCTCCCAGCCCAACACCATCACCGCCTCGGGCGGCACCGGCGAGAGCCTCCCCGCCAGCGCGCGGAGGTCCTCGCCCCGCACCCACTCGCAGACGAGGAACGGGCCATGGGCCTCATCCTCGCCGTAGTCGTGGACCTCCAGGACGTTGGGATGATGGAGCGAGGCGGCCAGCTCGGCCTCCCGCCGGAAGCGCTCCGCGCGGCCCGTGCCGCCTCCCGGGTGCATCCGCTTCAGCGCTACCGGGCGCGACAGCCGCACGTCCGTGGCCAGGAAGACCGTGGCCATTCCCCCACGCCCCAACTCCCGCTCGAGTCGGTAGCGGCCCGCAAGCACTTCACCCGTCATCACCCGGGCATTCTCCGGGAGCGCGCTCCCGCGAGCAACTTGGTAGATTACAGCGACAGCCGACAGGCCTTCGTGTTCCCCACCTGCTCGCAGGCGCCCGTCGCCCCTCCGGGGCAGTCCCGGTCCAGCCGGCACGGCTGCCGGCACCGCAGCGCCGCCCCCGATGGCAGGCACACGCTACAGGGCGCGCAGTCCAGCGAGTTCTCGCATTCCTCCCCCACCGAGACCGGGGTACCCGAGCACTCCTGCACGCACAGCCCGTCCGGAGCACATTGGTAGCCCGCCTCGCAGTGGTTGCTCTCCGGGTTGCACTTCTCCTCGCACCGCATTCGCTCCCTGGGGCAACCGGCGAACTCGGAGCACTCGAATGTGTCCCTGCACGGCTCTCCAATCCGAGCCCCCACGACACAGGTCGAACTGGTGGAGCACCGTCGCCCGTCGCGACACGTGAAGTCCGTCGAGCACGTCAGCGTGCACGTCCCGCCGACACAGGCCGCCGCTGCATCCGCGCACTCGCACGGCCGCGTGCACGCTCCTCCCACCTCCACCGTGCTCGCGCATCCGGCGTCCGGCGTCCCGCATCCCGAGCCCGTACAGCCGGCATCCGGCGCCTCGCATCCCGAGCCCGTACAGCCAGCATCCGGCGCCTCGCATCCCGAGCCCGTGCAGCCCCCATCCGTCGACGTCGTCACCGGCACACATGCACTCAGGGGGCCGGACGCGTCGGGCACGTGCCCACATCCGTAGCCTGGCCGAGTACAGGCCTCGCCACAGGTTCGCAGGCACTTCCCCAGCCCCTGCGCGCACACGCTTCCTGCCGGGCAGGGCGCCGCGTCGGAGCACGCCAGCAGGCAATACCCGCCCGGAAAGCCCGTGCCACAGGTGCGCCCCGGCCCGCAGTCCGCATCCTCGCCGCAGGCATCCCCAATCCGCACCGTGTCCACGGGCTCGCAGTCACCTCGCACGCAGACCTGCCCCTGGGGACAGCCGTCGGGTTCGTCACAGCGGATTCGGATGTCGAGCGGACAGCCCGGCGCGACGAGCAGCACCAGCGCGGGCAACAACGAGAGCAGGAGGAGTCGGCGCATCACCAAGGCCCGGGCGACTCTAGGCGGAGGGAGGCTCGGAGAGCACCCCCCAACGACGCCAGAGGCCCCGTGCTCCCCGACGGGGAACACGGGGCCGTCTTCGCCAGCTACATGCAGGTGCCCATGACGCCCGGCGCGCCGAAGCACTGGCCGCTCTTGCAGTGGCTGTTCTCCGCGCACGGGAAGCCGAAGGCACCCGGGCTGCAGAAGCCGAGGACCGCGCCGGAGAAGGGCTTCACGCAGCTCCACGCCGAGGGGCAGTTCGAGTTGTCACTGCAGAGCCCCTGCATGCAGAAGCGGCCCTTGTTGGGCAGGTAGCCGTCGTTGCACACCGCGCCGCCCAGGCCCGTGGGGCACACGCCATCCTCGGGGCAGGGCGCGAAGCTGGCGCAGTACGGCTGCTGCGAGCCCTCGTCCGCTGCATCCAGGCACACCGCATAGGTGTCGCAGCCGTCCTTGAAGTCGCTGGTGTTCGGGTTGCACGAGGGCGGGTTGGCCGGAGGCGCCAGGCTGCACAGGCCCTCGATGCAGACCTGGTTGCTCAGGCACTGGCTGTTGGAGCTGCAGGTCGGCACCTTCTTGTTCTTGCAATAGGAGACGAGCGTGCCCGTGTCCTCGGTGTCACAGTACTGGTCCGCCGCGCAGTCCCCGTTCGACTGACAGCCGAGGGCACACAGGCCGTTGAAGCAGAACTGCCCGGAGGGACATGCCTTGCTCGCGCTGCACAGCCCCACGTTCTGCTCGTTGGGGTTGCCGTCGGGCCCCTCACCGTCATCGTCCTTCGTGCTGCCGCAGCCCATGACCGTCAGCGCCAGGAACAATCCCATCACCACATGCTTCATCGTCGTCTCCGTCAGGTTCATCTGCACCGTGGCGGCTCTCCGCCTGCGTGCGATGGGCAACACCAGAGCAACGTGCGTGCCCAAGCCTCGCGAGACATCGAATCGCCCCGATTCCACGGGGTTGCATGACGCCCCTGGCCCTCCGAGCACCTGTCGCCGGGGGAAACGTGCCAGGACTGGCACGCGGGCAAGCCCTCCAGAGGAGGCGGCCTGTCAGTCCCCTTCGCCGAGGTAGCGAAACAGCGAGCGAAGCCCGATGCCCAGCGCCGCCGCCGCGTCCTTCTTGCTGCCGCCGCAGCGGGCAATGGCCTCCCGCACGTAGCGCTGGACGAACGCCTCCCGCGCCTCTTCCAGGGGAATCATGGGCGCTGCGTCGCCGCCCAGCTCCAGGTCCTCGGGGCGCAACAACTCGTCCGTCGCCAACACCGCCGCGCGGCGCACGCGCGACGCCAGCTCTCGTACGTTGCCAGGGAAGGGGTGCCCCCGCAGTGCCTCCGTGGCCTTCTGCGTGAAGCCTCGCGCCTTGCGCCCCTCTTGCGTCAGCACATGGTGGGCGATGAGTAGCACGTCCTCGCCACGCGCTCTTAGTGGCGGCACGTCCACACGCACCTCTTCCAGCCGGAAGCGCAGGTCCGCGCGGAAGGTGCCCCGTCGCACCGCTTCCTCCAGGGCCACATGGGTCGCGGACACCACGCGCACGTCCACCTTGCGCGGCTGGTGTTCGCCCAGGCGGGTGACCTCGCGCTCCTGCACCACGCGCAGCAAACGCGTCTGGAGCGACAGCGGCATGTCCCCAATCTCATCCAGGAAGAGGGTGCCACCGTCGGCCGCTTCCACCAGTCCCGCCCGCTCCGAGCCCGCGCCGGTGAACGCGCCACGCGCATGGCCGAACAGTTCGCGCTCGATGAGGCTCTCTGGCAGCGCCGCGCAGTTGATGGCCACCAGCCGGCCGCGCCGGCCACTGCGCCGGTGGAGTGCCCGCGCCACCAGCTCCTTGCCCGTCCCTGTCTCGCCTGTGACGAGGACGTTGAGCGGCGTGGGCCCCAGTCGCTCCACCTGCCGGTACAGGGCGCGCATCGAAGGGGATTCGCCGATGAGCCCCTCGAACGTCGCGGCTTCGATGCGGCGGGTGAGGCCCTCCACCTGCGCGCGCAGCTCCGTCAATTCGCGCCGGGTCGACAGGAGCAGCGCCGTCAGCGCGGAGAGCGCCATGGCCTCCTCCAGCGCCACCGCTGAAAAGGCCGGAGCACCCAACCTCCGTCCCAGGTACACCACGGACAGCGGCACCGGCTCAACGCGCAGCGGCACCACCAGCGCGGAGCCCAGCCGCAGTGCTTCCATGCTGGGCGCCCGGGCCAGCGCCGCGTCCGCCTCTACGTCGGCCACCCGCAGCGGGGCACCCGAGGTCAGCACCCGGTCCACCAGGCTGTCCACCACCGCCGCGTCGGGTCTGGCGCCCGTGGAACACAGCACGCGCCGAGGTCCCTCCCGAGAGTCCGCGGCGACGAGGAAGCCCACGTCGGCGCCCACCACGTCGGCGAGCCCCCGCATCGCCACCTCCAGCAGCTCCAGGGGAGGGCGCTGCACCAGCAGCCGCGAGGACAGCTCCGCCAGAACCGCCACCAGCCGGCCGTCCTGTCGCCGGGGGGCCACCTCCGCCGCATCACTCGCGACGGAGTCCACCGCTTCGATGAGCTCCAGCTCCACCGTGCCCACGCGGAAGCGGTCCCCGGGCTCCAGGGGCGCCAGGTCCACGCGCCGCCCTCGCACCTTGATGTCACAGCCCTTGCCCGCCGGGGACACGCTCCAGCCTCGCGCGTCGCGGAACAGCAGCGCGTGGCTCGGCTTCACGCCGGGCGCAAGGAGCACGGCGTCACAGGTGGCGTCGGAGCCCACGGAAACGACGGGCTTGTCCAAAGGGAGACGGCGGCCGTCGGGGAGGACCAGAAGCTGGGGCATGGCGGGAGCGGACGACACAGTCGCATATCAGGAATGCGGGGGCGTGCGCAGGCGGGGCCTGGAAGGAGCGTGCCGAAGAAGGGGCCTCGTGCCGTCGCCGCCGCCAATCGCCTGTGCTTCGTCGTGTCCGAGTTCCACGGCGCCCAGGGCGACCTGAGCGCGCCAGGGTGGAAGGCCGTCGCGAGGCAGGCGCGTCCCCCACCACACGCCTTCTGCGGCCACTCCATTCCACGGAATCGTAGAATCCATGTACCGTCAGGAGCTTCGCCGTTCACTGGCAGTCCTTCCCATTCCCGGTTCCTCCGAGTGGCACACCCCATGCGCCTCATTCGTCCTTCCTGGCTCTGGGCCCTCCTGCTGGCCCTCTCCGCCTGTTCCTCGACCTCCACGACCCCCTCCGACGCGGGGACTCAGCCCGATTCGGGGACGCAGAGCGGGCGCATCGAAGGCCAGGCCATCCTGGAGGGTGCCTCGTCCCACGCGGGCATCAGCGTCTCCGTGGAAGGCGCTTCAGTGAGCGCCACCACGGCCACTGACGGCCGCTTCGTCTTGGAGAACGTCGCCTCGGGCACGCACATCGTGGTGGCGAGAATGTCCGGCTACTCGGAGGCCCGACAGTCCGTCACGGTCACCACGGGAGCAACGGCCTCCGTGAGGCTCGACCTCGCGCGCGGACGGGGCTCAATCCTCGGCAATGTCCAGGTGGAGGGCGTCCTGGATGCTTCGGGCGTCACCGTCACCCTGGTGGAGACGGGCGCCAACACGACCACGGACGCGACGGGGCTCTTCACCTTCTCCGACCTGGCCCAGGGCACCTACACGGTGGCGCTTCAGAAGACGAACTACCTGGCGACGCAGCAGACGGTGGACGTGCGGGGCACGGGCTCAACCCTGGTCAACCTCTCCCTGTCGCGCGAGCGGAGCAGCGTGACCGGCGTCATCCAGCTCGAAGGCTCGAGCAACCACGCCGGCGCCGTCGTCACCCTGGTGGAAGCGTCCCTCACCGCGACCACGAATGCCGAGGGACAGTTCAACATCCAGAACGTGATGACGGGCACGTACACCCTGCGAGTGCGGCGGGAGAACTATGTGGACGCGCAGCAGACCCTGGAGGTCCGCGCGAACCAGCCGAGCCAGGTCAACCTGACGTTGTTGCTCGTACGCGGGGACGTGGCGGGCACCGTCCAGTTGTCGGACGGAGCCACCCCCTCGGGCGTCACCATCACCGTGACGCAGACGGGCGCCAACACGACGACGAACGCGCAAGGCCAGTTCACCTTCACCGGGCTTCCGCTGGGCACCTACACCCTGACCGCCCAGAAGGAGGGCTACGCGGTGGTGCAGCAATCCGTCACGGTGCGCACGGGCGCTGCGGCCACGGTCGCCTTCACGTTGGTACGGGCCCAGGGCCGCGTGGTGGGCACGGCCCTGCTCGAGGGCGCGAGCAGCCACGGCGGCATCACCGTCACGCTGGCGGAGACGGGGGCCACCACGACCACGAACGGCCAGGGCAGCTTCACCTTCAACAACGTGGCCGCGGGCACGTACACGGTGGAAGCGCGGTCGAGCGGCTATGCCGTGGCGCGCGAGTCCGTCCAGGTGCAGGAGAACCAGTCGGCCAACGTCTCGCTCTCGCTGACGCGCGAGCGGGGCAACGTGGCCGGTGTCATCCAGCTCGAAGGCGGGATCTCGCCGGTGGACATCAACGTCACCCTGGCGGGGACGGCCTTCAGCACGCGCACGAACACCGCGGGCCAGTTCTCCCTCACCGGCATCCCCACGGGCTCCTACACCTTGGAGGCCCAGAAGGACGGCTTCGCCACGGCCCAACGCACCGTGGAGGTTCGCGCCGGCGAGCAGGCCCAGGTCAGCCTGACGTTGTCCCGCGCTCGCGGGCACATTTCGGGCGTGGTCCTGCTGGAGGACGCCAACACCACATCGGGCATTTCGGTGGCGCTGGTGGAGAGCAACACCTCCGTGTTGACGGACGCCCAGGGCCGCTTCTCCTTCAATGGCCTCATCGTGGGGACGTACACGCTTTCCGCCTATTGGACGGGCTATGAGATTCAAGAGCGGAGCGTGGTGGTGCGGAATCAGGAGACCACGGTGGTCAACATCACGCTGCGGCGCAGGCCCGGCGTGGTGACGGGCACCATCCAGCTCGAAGGCGAAAGCCACCACGAGGGTGTCACCGTGTCGCTCTCCGGCCATGGCGCCACCGCGACGACGGATGCCCAGGGGCGCTTCGTCCTCGAGGGCGTGCCCCAGGGGCGCCACACCCTGGCGGCCAGCAAGGCGAACTACGCGAAGGCGGAGGCCGCGCTGGACGTGCGCGAGGGCGAGCCCCAGCCGGTCAGCCTGTCCCTGTCGCGGCTGGGCGCGCTCGAGGTCTCCGCGCCCAAGCTGGCGGTCCAGGGGGGACACCTGACCTTGACGGGCTCAGGCTTCGGCGCCGAGCGCGGCCCCTTCACCGTCACGGTGGGAGGAGAAGCCGTCACCGACTTCATCTCCTGGTCCGACACGCAGGTGGTGGCGCGGGTGGCGCACCACGTCGCTCCAGGTGAGCACGACATCGTCGTGACGCCGGGTGTGCCCTGGCGGCGGCACACCACCTCCTCCGTGAGGGTGGTGCCCCAGAAGACCGTCGCCTACGGGGAGCAGTGGGGCGTGGGTGTCCTTGCTTCCAATCACGTCGCCGTCTGGGGAGAGCCCTTCCTGGCCGACATCCACCCGATTCCGGCGGGGCTCACCGACGTGGTGAGCGTGGCCACGTCGCGAAGGACCGCCTTCGCCCTTCAGGCGGATGGCACCGTGGTGGCGTGGGGCGGTGACCTTCCCTCTGACCTGAGTGTCCCCGCCGACCTCACGGAGGTCGTGGCCATCGAGGGAGGCGATTCCTTCGTCCTGGCGTTGAAGGCGGATGGCACCGTCGTGGCCTGGGGCGAAAGTGCCTTCGCCCCGTCCCCCGACGTGAGGGACGTGGTAGGCATTGCCGTCACGAGCAACGCCAGCCAGGCCTTCCTCGCCGATGGCACCATGGTGACGTGGGGGCAGGACAACGAAGGACGGGCACTGCCTGCCGAGCACCTCTACCTGCCGCCGCACGACCTGGTCCTGCGCGTCCCGGCTCGCTAGCCCCGCACACCATGGGCGACCACAGACGTCGCCCATGGTGCTGGTTGAAGGATGTTGGCCAAGGCGACGCGCGTCCCGTTGGCGCGCGCGTCGAAGCAGCGTGAATTCCGCCAGGCTGGCGCAGTGAGCAACCTTCGTTGCATGTTTCAGACGGCCCATCCGGCAAATCCCCCTGGCTCCATCGTGGGGTAGGGGATGGGTGCGGTCGTTCAGTCGTCCGTCCGTCCCTTGCGCGCCGTCTCCAGCAACTTGCGGATGGCATCGGCGTGCTTGCCATCGGTTGGCGCCCAGTCGGCGGGCATGCGGCCGGCGCGGTCGCGAATGAACGGGTTGGCACCGGCTTCGAGTAATGCCTGCACGAGCGTCGGCATCGCGTGCGCCAGCGCTCGCTGTAACGGTTGTTGTCCTTCATCGTCGGGGACGTTGGGATCGGCACCCGCGGCCAAGAGGCTGCGAATGATGGGGCCGTGCACGCGTGCCGACGGTTTGAACAGTGCCATGTGCAGCGCGGTGAGTCCCTTGTCCGTGCGGTGGTTCACCTTGGCTCCGCGTGCGAGCAGGAGGTCCACCGCTCCCAGTTCGCCACTGCGCGCGGCCAGCATCAGCGCCGTCGGGTTGCCCTTGAACTGGGTCCAGTCGGGGTCGAGGCCGGCGTCCAGCATCCGCCCCACCAGTTCGAGGTTGCCGGCAGCGGCCACCGAAGGGAAGTCCTGGGTCGACCACTGGCTGCGGGCAATGCCACCGGAGAACGTCCATTCGGGTTCAGCAGCGGCAGCGCCACGGACGTCCTTGCCCGTGGCCCTGTCGACAACCTGTGCGCGCCGTGCCTCGGCCGCCTGCCGCGCGCGCTTCTTGCTGCCGCGCCAGAAGGAATGCGTGGCCGGGTAGCTCGCCGGATCGCTCAGGTAGTTCGACAGCGCGGCATGACCATTCTCCAACGCCACGATGGAGGGCAACTTGCCGTCATTGTCCGCCTGCTCGCGATCCGCGCCGGCTTCCACCAGGCATCGCGCGATGTTGGCAAAGCCATTCGCGGCGGCCGTCCACAGCGCGCTGGCACCGGTTTCGTCCCCCGCGTTCACATCCGCGCCGGCCTTCACCAGCAAGCTCACAAGAGCGGCAAAGCCATGCGCAGTGGCCGCGACCAGCGGCGGCTGGAAGGCCGCTGCATTCGGGGAGGCCTTCGCGTCCAGCAGCGCGCGCACGGCAGCCTCGTCACCGTGACTGCAGGCATACGCCAACGGCGTGGCCTGGTAGCCGTCGAGGTCGACTTCATCTGGGTCGGCCCCTTTTGCCAGCAGGTCCTCCACCGCGAAGACATTGCACTGCTCGATGGCAGCGAACAGGTTTTCGGGCTTGTCGAGCTTCATGAGCGCTATCTGATGGACGCGTGGTGTTGGGCTGGACGCCGACGCCTCGCAGCCTACCTACTCCGCCGACCCTGGCGGAAGCCGGAGGAGCCGTGAGTCGGCCCTCCGCGCCGCGTTACGAAGAGTCTCCAGGCCTGGCCCGAGCGCTGGGAGCGGTGGCAGGTCCAGGAGGGCGAGCGCAGCCTCGAAGCGCTCCAGCTCGCGTAGCAACTCCGCGCGCATCCACCGGTGCTCGGCGTCGTCCAGCGCGCACAGGGCAATGAGGGCCTCGGCGTTGTCGCGGACCTGGGGCGAGCGCTGGGAGAGCGGTACCCACGGCGCGCCGCGACGGTAAGCCTTGTTCCCCATCCACCAGGCCCACTGTCGCAGTTCGCGTTCCTCGTCGGAGGTTGTCGCGAGTCCCTCGCGGAGCGCATCCAGGAAGAGCGCTTCACTCACGTCCTGTACCTGGGAGGCTTCGTTCCATTCCCTGGGGGGCATGGGCACATCGGGCCGGGTGACGATGCGCGTCGAGCTGACACGGGCGCCCAGCTCCTCGAAGCGGTCGGCGATGTGTCGGGCCTTGCCCGTGTGGTCGTATTCCCCGAGGCGCGCGGGGAGCTGGGCGACGAAGTGCTTCACCTCCTGGAGTCCCATCCCCAGGTCGCTCCGCAGGCGCTGCATGACCTCGATGCGACGCGCCCCCGTGCTCTCCAGGGTGAGGGTGGTGAGCGTCTCATCGCACTGGGAGGTGAGGCGGTCCACGTGCCCCAGCTCGACGGCGCGCGCGACCCAGAAGAACGTATGGCAGCCCATGCAGCGCGCAACCAAGGGTGGCAGCGGCCGCATGGGGGCTTCGAACCAGCCATCACTCCAGAGCACGGCGCCGAACGTATTTCCGGAGACCAGGGTCCTGCATCGATGGAGGGCGCCACAGCGCGGACAGCCAATGACTGCGTCGGGACCAGGGATCATGACGTTGGAGTCCAAGTCCTCTTCTGTCATCGAACGCCGACGCCCTCGGCTCAGGCCGCTGGCTGGCGCAGGTAGGCGAACATGTGCGGGACGTAGTCGGCCTTGCCAAGCTGCACACCGTTGTGCCGCAGAATGCTGTAGGCCGTGACGAGGTGAAAGTAGAACTGCGGTGTCACCCAGTTCCGCGCGTATTCGCTGCCGGTCATGTCGAAGGCCATGCCATTGGGCAACTCGATGGACAGTTGGCGTTGTGCGCCTTCCTCTATCTGTGCCCGGTCAGCGCTCGACAGCAGTTGTAGCGTTCGCTCAATCAAGGCGTTCGCTTGTTCCATGTCAGCCGGCGCGTCTAGCGCTGACAGCGGCTGCTGGCCAAGCCGCAGCACTGCTTCCTGCGCCTGGGTACAGGCGAACTGCACCTGGCTGGCCAGGTTGTACATGTCGGGTGCCAGTCGCGACTGGAGCAGGTTCTTCGAGTCGCAGCCCAGCTCGCGAGCATGCGCCTCCCCCTTCTTCAGGAAACCTTGCAACGCGCGAAGCATCTGCGCGAAGCAGGGAACGGTCATTTCGTAGATCGACATCGGTGCCACCTCCGTGAAGGATGACTCAACCCTAGCAGGCTTGATGCGCCCTGCCAGGCGCACTGTCAGGCCCCTGTACTTGCGCAAGGCCGCTCACGGCAGCCCCCGTGTCCGTCATCGTGGAGCTCATCGGCTTCACCGTCCGGTCGAACGGAGGGAAGGTGATGGTGACGCGAGTCAAGCGGGGGCGTGTCGCCGCCCGTGTGGGAAGCGAGCCCGGGATGCGAATCGAGCGCATCGACGCGCCTCGGCGGAGGTTCGCGCGGGGGCCCATCGCGGAGCTCTCCCGGGTCGATCTGCACGATGCGCTCATCCCCACGTGGGGCATGTTTGAGGCGCTCGGCCATGCGCGGTGGGGAGAGCGATCCGGCTGGTTGGTGCCGGCTGGGACCAAAAAAGAACCAAATCTAGTGGACGGGCCTGGACTCCCCTTGGACAGCAATCCGCCCTTTCTTAGAGGGAAAACCAGACGGGCAGCCGTTGGTCCGAGAAGGGACCAAATCCGCCTGTGCGGCTTCGATTCTCGCCGCCTCCACTGTGAAGCCCAGCAATCCCATCGGGTTGCTGGGCTTTTTGTATCCAGCGGAGCACCGCCGACCCGCCGGACTCACGCCTCCAGCCCAGTCTCTGAGCAACTCGCTCCTCGCCGACCATGGCCCTCGTCTGCCTGCAACCCCTCACGTCACTGATAGGACGGATACGGTTCACCGCTCCGGAGTCTCCATGCGGATGGCCAGCGCGCGACAGCCCGCGACGGCCTCCTGGTCATCGGGCGGAGCCCACGCTCCGATCGAGTGATAAAGCCGGCCCTCGCGTCTCTCCAGGTAGAGAATCATGTTGAGCGGCCAGCCGCTTCCCTGGAAGAGGTGTCGGTCCATGGGGGTGGGCTCCTGGCTGACGCGCAGGCCACGCTCGTGGGGCGGGCCGATGCGGTGCCAGTCCGGGTGCAGGTGGATGGAGCCGAGCACTTCCAGTCCCTGGGCCTCGGCCTCGGTGGTGATGCGCAGCAACTCCTGCGGTTCGCACCAGAAGCCACGACGCCCATTGGCGTAGCAGGCACCAAAGCGGGGGATGATGGTGGTGTCGAACTCCTGGAGCACGCCCTCATCCGTCTCGCGGACGTTGGTTGCGAAGCGAACACGCTCCACGCGCATGGCGTCGCCGACGACGCGTCCCAGCAGCACGGCCCAGCTCCGGGGCGGAACCTCCGGGGTGCACGTGGTGTACTCGCGGATGGCGTCCACCAGGAAGTCTGACAGCACCGCCGATTCCAGCAGGACGGTCTCCGCCTTCATTCCGCCAGCTCCGCCGTGGGAGTGCGGAGGCGGCCCGCCGCCCGGTCCTCACGAAGCTGGGTGGCGAGGTGGCGGGCCATGCGCTCCTCGTAGGCGGCGGTGGACTCGGGCGTCCAAGTGTAGAAGCCCTGGCCCGTCTTCTGGCCCAGCTCGCCCCGCTCCACCTTCTGCGCGAGCACGGGCGGCACGGGGCGGCCGGTGCCGCGGAGGAGGGCCGTCATGAAGTCCAACCCCACCAGGTCCAGCCGGTCGAAGACACCCGAAGCGCCCAGGCGCCGTCCGACGCCCTGGGTGAGCACGCGGTCCACCATCTCCGGCGTGGCCACGCCCTCGTGCACCAGCCGGATGGCCTCGCCGATGAGGGCCTGCTGCAGGCGCGGCCCCACCGAGCCCGGCACGTCCCTGGAGAACACCACCGGTGACTTGCCCAGCTCCTCAATGAACCGCCGCACCGTCTCCACCGCGTCGGGGGACGTCTTCTCGCCGGGGATGATGTCCACCAGCGGGATGAGGTGCGCGGGCAGGTAGTAGTGGGCAGAGAGGACGCGCTCGGGCCGCGTGCAGTCCCGGGCGATGGCCGTCACGCTCAGCGCGGTGGTGTTGGTGGCGAGCAGGGTGTCGGGGGCCGCGAGCTGGTCCAGCTCGCGGAAGAGCTGCTGCTTGAGGGCAAGGTCCTCGGGGATGGACTCGATGACCAGGTCCTGCTCCACGGCGGCCTCGGCGAGCACTGTGGTGCGGCGGATGCGTCCGAGCGCGGCGGGAGCCTGCTCCGGGGCGAGCAGGCCCGTCTCCACCATCAGCGATGCGTCTCGCTCCAGCTTCGCGCGCGCCCGCTCGCTGCTGTCGGCGCGCGTGTTGTAGAGCACCACCTGCCTGCCGGCGATGGCGAGCTCGAGCGCGATACCGCACCCCATGGCGCCCCCGCCCACCATGCCAATCCTCTTCAGCCGCTTGTGTGTCATGGGGCACAGCCTTGCCAGCCCGCGCGGCAGAGACAACCTCTTGATGTGTTGCTGTAATTGTTCATGGCGCATGTGTGATTGATGCACCGAGCCATGCCGGGGGCGCTCGGGCGCGTCGCCCTGACCACCTGCTCCCAGCGGGGTCCTCCCCGTGGCGGCGGCGCCCGTCATCTCAGCGTGCGCGTCCTTGATGCACGGACGGGAGCGTTTCAGCACGAGTTCCGTCACCCGTCCCCGGCCTTCTCCGTGGCCCCGGGGGACGAGGCACTCGTCATGCTTGCCAACGACATGCTCGCGCGCATCTTCAACCTGTCCACGGGCGCACTGCTTTCACAGATGCAGGGGCGCGCGATGGAATGACTACCGAGCCGAGGAACGCCTCATCAGGTTGCTCGTCCCATGAACATCGGAATCATCGTCGCAGGGAACCTTGGAGCGACCCTGGCGCGGCATCTCAAGGCCCTGGGGCATGACTTTTCATTAGCGAACGCACGCGGCGTCGAGGGCGTCACGGCCATAAGCTCCCAAAGGCCCTGGCCGCTGCCGACGTGACGACGGTCGCCGAGGTCCGTCAGCAGAACGACCTGCGCGTCAAGGCCATGTTCAGCCGCTGAGGCCTCCGCGTTCAACGCGACCCGTGGACGGGCGCGTAGGCCACGCGTCGCCCCTGGAAGTGAGGCGGCTCAGGCGCGCGTGGCTTCGGCGATACAGCGGGCGGCTTCGGCCGCGTTGCAGCCGTTGAGCCCAGCGCCCCACGCGGCGTTGGCTTCCAGGAGCGCCCAGCCCCGGCCCTCCACCCAGGCCGCGTCCAGCACGCACGTGCGAGGCAGCATGGGCGACCGCGCCACGGTGTCGAGGAACGCCCGTGCCTCCGTCAAGTCGCCGTCGCCCTCGTACAGCGCGCAGGTCACGACGTGTCCGTTCAGCACCCACGCCCGGGCCTCCGCGCGCAACGTCACGACTTCCGAGGACAGCATGGGCGTCTCCGGTGCGAGGCCCCGGCACTCCGTGGTGAGCGGCTCCGGCCCGCTCCACACGGCCGCGCGGAAGACCTTGGGCACCCGCGGTTTGACGAAGCGTGGAAACGGCTCCGTGACGATGCGCTCCAGCGTGGAGCCATGCACCTCGCGCTTCAACCAGGCCGGGTCCACGTCCAGCAGCAGGTCATCTGGAGGCGACACGAGCGTGAGGCCCAGCTTCTGGGCCAGCACCAGGCAGAACGCGTCGTTGCCATAGAGGCGGGTCCTCGCCGGGGGGACGTCGGGCGGGCTCCAGAAGCGGTCCAGCCGCAGCACTGTGCCGCCCCCGAGTTCCCAGGCATGCGCGACGGCGTCCCGCTCCGGGTCCGCCTTCGCCGGAATGAGCAGGATGAGTCCATGGAACATCCCGGCATGCTACAGCGCGAGCGCGCTCATCGGGTGCACGGTTACACCATGACGAGCGCGATGACGCCGCCAACGTGCTCGCCCCGGACGATGAGTCAGCGGACCTACAGCACCTGACTCAGGGCGCGCGTCACGGCACGAGCTGTTCGACCGAAGGCGCGTGCGAAATGCGGATGGCTGGGATGTCCAAGACATCATCCTGCTTCACGCGGGTCCCCACGATGACCTGGTAGGGCGGTTCATCGAGCACGGGGGCACGCCCGTAGACGACGAAGTACTTGTCATTGGCATAGGCCACGTTGCCGGACACGAGCTGGCGAGCCGCCGCGCCCCGGGAGATGGCGAAGCCGTGGCGGTCACGGACGTTCCCGTTCAGCTTCACCCGGGCGCCACGGACGCGGCTGGTGTCGGCTGTCAGCGCGCTCCAGGTGACGAGCACCTGGTGGCCCTCGGAGGCGACCTTGGGCGTGATGTCGCTCGTGCCCGAGGTGGCGATGGGGATGCCGCTGGGGTCCAGGACGTTCGCCGTCCCGTCCTTCACCCGGGCGCCGTAGATGTCGGGGGGGCCATTGCGTGCGTCGCTCCAGGCGACGAAGAAGCCCTGCTTCGTCGCCGTCACCGCCGAGAAGTTCTGATTGCCCGGCGCAGCGGAGATGACGAAGCCGTCCGGGTCGAGCACCGCGCCCGTGCGCCGGATTCTCGCGGCGAAGATGTCCTGGCCGCCGAAGCGAGAGTCCGTCCATGTCGCCAGGTACCGGTCATGGGACCATGCCACCGCGACGCCATAGGAGTTGATGGCAGACAACTGGTTGGAGATGAAGACCTCCTGGACGTCGAAGTCCGGCTTCGCCGTGTTCAGGGTGATGCCGCGGACCGCGCCAGTGGCGGTTCCGCCAAAGCCAATCCACGCCACCAGGCACTTGCGGTCGTGGCAGGCGATGCCCGGGGAGCCCGCGGGCTGGTGGTCGGTAGGGGTGAAGAGCGTGACCGGCGGGCCGTCCAATGTCCCGTTCCGGTTGACACGCGTCAGGAAGATGGAGGTATCCCCGGTCCAGACGACGAGGAACTGCCGGCCATCGAACGCGGTCGCATGGTAGTAGGCGTCGGGTCGAAAACCGGGGTTGAGGGGGATGGCATCCGGGTCCAGCAGCCGGCCATTCTTCGAGACGCGCGCGGCGTAGAAGCGGCCGGGGCGGCCGTCGGACCAGGCCACGAAGAACTGGTTTCCGTCCTCGGCCACCTGGGCATCCGTCGCGAAGGTCGGTGTCGTCCAGTTCGGGTAGGGCCCCTGGCTCCCCGGACCATGAAGCCCGGCCTCGGCGTCCTCTCTCGAAGGGGAGTTGCCTTCGAACAGCTCCGCTTCACCGCCACACGCCAGAGAGAGGAGCCCCCCGAGGAGCAACGCGCTCCAGCCACGAGTTTGCTTTGAGAGTCCACGCATGATTCGCCCCCTTGCAACATCAGTCCGGCGGCAGGGTCCACGGCGGGGGCGGGTGGTCGCAACGCGGTATTCCTGCCGAAGCGGGCGAATGGACAGACGCCGGGCGCATCCATGCGTGCTTCGTCGCGCCTTGAACGAACGCCTGAAACCGTGGCCCCTGTCAGGGCGGAAGCTTGTCTCCCACGAGCCCGCGGATGCCCTGGAGCTTGTCGGGGTTGCGAGTGACGTAGATTGTAGCGATTCGGCCCTCTTCGATGCCCAGGGCCGTCGTCTGGAGCGTGCCGTCCTTCTCCAGGGTGACGAAGGCGGGCAGTCCGTCGATGAATCCCTCGTGCACCCGCTGCGAGGCGTTCACGCCCGTGATGCGCAGCAAGCCCTCGAAGAAGCGCAGCGTCTTCTCCTGACCGTAGATGGGGTTGAGGGCCGCCTTCACCTTGCCGCCACCGTCGGAGTACACGACGACGTCCTGGGCCAGGAGCGCCTGGAGCGCACCCATGTCCCCGCTCCGGGACGCGGCGTAGAAGGCCGAGGCCAGCTCACTGCCCTGTGCTTCCGACACGGGAAATCGCGGCCGAGCCTCGCGCACGTGGGCCCGTGCGCGGCTGGCGAGCTGGCGGCACGCGGCAGGGGCCCGGCCCATGGCCTTCGCCACCTCCTCGAAGTCCATGCCGAACACGTCGTGCAGGAGGAAGGCGGCTCGCTCCAGCGGGGACAGCCGCTCCAGGGCCATCATCAGGGGCAGCGTCAAGTCATCACCCTCCACCGCATCGACGATGGGCTCCGGAAGCCAGGTGCCCACGTACTCCTCGCGGCGTACGCGGGCGGACTTCAGGACGTCCAGACACAACCGCGTCACCGTGCGGACAAGCACGGCCTCGGCGTCGCGCACGGCGGCGCGGTCGGTCTGGTGCCAGCGCAAGTACGCCTCCTGCACCACGTCCTCTGCCTCTGCGACGATGCCCAGCATCCGGTAGGCGATGCGGAGCAAGCGGGGGCGCAGCGGGTCGAAGGCGTCAGCGGGATTCACGTCAGGCGGCCTCGGTGCGGGGAGTGGTGACGGGGTGAATGGAGCGGAACCCCACGGAGATGCGGTTCCAGGTGTTGATCATCCCGATGAGCAGGGTGAGATGCACGATTTCCTGCTCCGAGAAGTGCGGCGCGAGGGCAGCGTAGTCCTCATCGGACGCGTGCGTCTGGGAGACGTGCGTCAGGGCCTCCGTCCAGGCCAGGGCCGCCCGTTCGCGCTCGGTGTACAGGGGCGACTCGCGCCAACCGTCCAGCAGGTAGATGCGCTCCTCGGTCTCCCCATGTGCGCGGGCGTCCCGGGTGTGCATGTGGATGCAGAACGCGCAGCCGTTGAGCTGCGATGCGCGGATCTTCACCAGCTCCTGGAGGCTCTTCTCCAGGCCCAGCTCCAGCAGCTTCTGGCCGTAATCGAGCGTCAACTTCATCGCATCGGGGGCGACGGCGAACGCGTTCATCCGGGGCTTCATGGGCGGCTCCTGAGTGTCGTGCAGGGCGAAAGTGCCTGCGTTCAACGTCAGGACGACGCAGCCGGTGCCGCATGTGACATGGCCTTTTCCGGCCGATTTATTCGCCCCACCGTTCCCCGGGCGAGGAATCAGTCGAGCCCCCTGCGGTGCGAAAGCTCACGCCGGCTGGAGGAAGCGTCCGTCCACCAGGTGGTCGATGACCTCTCGCGCGGAATGCGGGTCGAGCCGCGCCTTCGCGCCGAGCTTCGACACGGCGCTGGAGACCGTCGTGGGGTGCTCGAAGGCGGCCAGGGCGGCCAGGAGGATGGCGCCGTCCTCGCCCTGCGTGAGCGTGGGGTCGGAGAACCGTTTCGGGCTGACAGAAGGGGCGCAGCTCATCGTGATGCCATCCACGGAGCGGAGGACCGTCACCGCCTCGCCCGCGAGCTTCGCGGGGGCGCGGTGGCTGCCCAGCCACTCCCCCAGGGTGAAGCGCTGGGTCCAGGGAGCGGTGTTGCGCAGCCGCGTCCTGCCCTGGATGGCGACGCTCTTGCGCGTGTCGCGGTGCTTCCAGGCCAGCGCGTCCACCCGGTCGGAGGTGTGCTGGACCGCCGCCTCCAGGCCCGCGTCGCGGAAGCGAATCATCGGCACGGACACGTCACCGGGCTCGCGGCGCTCGAAGTAGTCGAGGAACTCCGTGAACGTCTTCGCCTCCGTCACCATGTCAAAGCGCGCGGGATGCTGCGTCACCAGCGCCCCCGGCTGCGCCTCGAGCCGCTGGTAGCCCACCACGCAGTCCAGGCCGATGATGCGCTCCACGAGCCGCAATTCCTCCGCCAGGGTGGCCTTGCTCGCGAAGGGCAGGCCTCCGATGCCGGAGATTTCGATGTCCAGGTTGGGGTACTTGCGGCAGGCGTCGATGACCTCCAGCAGCTCGCGGTCCTTCGCGCAGGGCTTGAGCAGCCCCCGGCCCATCTGTTCCAGCCGCTGCTGTTCGGAGAAGCACCCGATGTCGATGACCATGTAGACGCGCTGGAATGTCGCGGCCAGCGCCGCCACCAGTTCCACCCGGGGCACACCCCACAGAAAGTACGTGCAGCAGTGGTGGGAGAGGTCCACGCCCGCCCAGGTGCTGCTCAAGAAACCGGCGGTGCTGCCCGCGAAGTCGTAGCGCATCTGCCACGTCCGCCCGGCGATCTCCTGGTGGTCGCGGCGCACGTTCTCCTCGGCGCGCAGGAAGGGCTTCGCGCGCCCGAAGTCCGCCTTCTGGTTGCCTCGCGCCCCGCCGCAATACAGGCAGTTCTCACCGCACCCCTTGCCGGGCGCGACCCAGCCGGAGAACGAGTGCTGGTCCATCTGGCTGAGGAAGATGTCGTTGAAGTGCGAGTAATAGATGTCGTCCGTGTTCGTGGCGCGCTGCACGTACTCCAGCGGCAGCCGGCGCGGACGGCCGTCCGGACTCCTCGTCACGACGTTGGGCGGCGCCTCCTCGCCATTGCACAGCGCCAGCAGTGGCACCTCGCCGTCGCCCAGCACGATGTGGTCGATGCTGTCGTAGCCGCTCAGCTCCTTCCACCAGTACGACGCGGAGTTGCCTCCCACGACGATGCGGATGGAGGGGTCGAGCCGCCGCACCGTCCTCGCGATGAGCAGCGCGCGGTCCACGTGGTGGAACCACTTGAGGCTGATGCCCACGAGCTTCGGGCGTACGCGGCGCAGGAGGCTCTCGAAGGTGCGTGTCACCTCGGCTTCGGTCTCATCCCCGTCGTACAGCCGCACGAAGGCCTCGATGCCGCCGCGCCGCAGGTAGCCCGCCAGGTACAGGATGCCGCACGTGGCCTCCCCCGTTCCCGCACCGACGAGGAGGACTGGAGAGAGCACACGACCACCCATGCGACGGACACCGGCCTTTCAGAAGACGGCGGGCAGCGTAGGCGAAACAGGCCAGGCTCGGGCGAAATGGTGTGGGCCCGTCCGCCTGGCCGCCTGTCCCCAGCCCGGTAAGGCGGAGCCCTCAGCGCCGAGTCATGGCGGCCTTCCGTTCGCCGTTCACTTCGGCGACGCACCGTTGCTCGCGCGAAGCCTCGCGAGGGTTCGTTCGAGGACCTTTCGCTGGAGATGGTCCTGCGGAATGCCTGGCGTCCGGTCCATTTCGCTCAAGGCCTCGGTCAGCAGTCGCTCCGCGTGCGCCCGCTCTCCATGTGCCATGAGGATGCGCGCATGGCCCGCGAGCACGGTGCCTCGGGAGACTCCCTTGGCCAGGGCCAGGGCCCGGTTGCTCGCCGTCAGCGCCTCATCCTTCCTCCCGGCCATCAGGTACAGCGTCGCGAGCCGGGCTGGCGGGTTGTAGTCCCCGGGCAGCTCCCGCTCGCTGCGCTCCAAGAGGGGAATGGCGGCGTCCGGCTGGTCCAACAGCGCGGTGGCCATCACCCGATGCGAATCGAGCGCCGAGCGCTCCTCGGCCCCATTCGCGTGAGTGGCCTGGAGCTGGAGGAACGCCCACCAGGTCCGCGCCTGGTCGCGCAGCCCCGCTTCGTCCCCGGACGCCTCACGGGCCTCGCAAGCCAGCTCGTAGAGCGACGAGCGTTGAAGCGGAGTCAGCTCGGTCTCGGCAGCACCCAGGGCCCGGTTTGCCTCCTCGGCGAACTGGCCTCGCACCGCCCGCGCCTCATCGGTGTTCGTGTCCAGCGCGCAGCCCATGCCCACGTAGAGCAGCCGCGTGCGATCGTCCACGCGCGAGAGCTTCGGCAACTCCCTCGCGGCCACCCGCATGCAGTCCGCGGAGGAGCCCGTGGCGGCCAGCGACTTGCTCCAGGACACGAGGGCGCCCGCGCGGCGCGCGTCCTCGGGGGCCAACTGCTCCAGGGCTCGCTGATAGGCCACCGCGGCTTCTCCGTGCTGACCGGAGAGGGCGAGCGCATCCGCCCGGGCCAGCACCTCCGTGCCCAGGCGGCCTTGCTGGAAGGTCCGCTCGGATTGCTCGAGCAAGCCCAGGAACTGGGGGAGGGACACCGCACCCAACGAGCGCGCGAGGACGGCGCCCGTTTCTGGCTCCAGGACGAAGAAGGTGGGCCACGTGTCCACCGGGTATCGCTGGAGGAAGGCCATGCTGGTGTCCGCGTCCGTGTCCACCGCGAGCCAGACGAAGCGGTCCGCCCACTCATCCAGGGCGGAGGACGTCAGCACCGTGGCGCGCATGGACCGGCACGACTGGCACCAGGGGGCCCACGCCTCCACCAGGACGGGCCGCCGGCCCTCCCGCCCCGCCCGGAGCGCTCCCTCCCAGTCATTCTCCAGGAAGACGGGCCCTGCCTTCGCGGGAAGAGGGCGCTGCGGGGTGGCGTGAGGCGTCGCGCACCCCCAGAGCAGCAGCAGGGCGCAGACGGCGAGTCTCATCGTCATGGAAACTCCGGGGTTGAGGGCTCGACGCGGGCCCCAGACACCCCGGGAGTTGGTGCGGTTCCGGAATGCGGACGGATTGGACGGAGAGGGGCTGTGTTGCGATCTCCGCGCCCCCCGAGGACCGAGTCGCTCGGGGAGCGTGGAGCAAGCCGTGGCCTCCGGTGACTTCAGCGCGGCGTGACCTTGAGCAGCTTTCCGTTGGTGGCGTCGGTGAGCAGGTAGAGGGCTCCGTCGGGGCCCTGCACCACCTCGCGGATGCGCACGCCCAGGTCCTTGAGGAGATGCTCCTCGCCCACCACGCGGTCATTCCGCATCATGAGCCGCACCAGCGCCTGGCTGGACAGGCCTCCGATGAAGACGTTGTTCCGCCACTCGGGGAACAGGGTCCCCGAGTAGATGGTCATCCCCGAGGGAGAAATGACCGGGTCCCAGTAGTACACGGGCTGCTCCATGCCTGGGCCCCGAGGGCTCTCGTGGATGGGCGCGCCGGAGTACTCCTCGCCATACCCGATGGTGGGCCAGCCGTAGTCCTTGCCGGCCTCGGGGCGGTTGAGCTCGTCACCCCCGCGCGGTCCCATTTCGACCGTCCACAGCCGGTTCTGGCTGTCGAGCGCCGCCGACAGGACGTTGCGGTGGCCCACCGACCAGATTTCGGGCTTCGCCCCCTCGGTGTTCACGTAGGGGTTGTCCTGGGGTACGGAGCCGTCGGGATTGATGCGGACCACCTTGCCGAAGTGGCTGTTCAGTTCCCGAGCCTGCACCCGGCCCGCGAGGATGGATCGCTCCCCGAGCGTGACGAACAGCTTGCCGTCGGGGGTGAACACCAGCCGTCCCCCCGAGTGCAGCGTCGACTCGAGCGTGGGCATCATGCGGAAGATGACCTGGACGTCCTCCACGCGAGGCTGCGCACCGTCCACGAGCTTCGCACGCGCCACCGCGAGCCCGTTGCCGCCCTGGCGTGGCTCGGAATAGGTCCAGTAGATGAGCTGGCTCTGCGCGTAGTCGGGGCCGACCTCCACGTCGAGCAGGCCCCCCTGGCCACGGCCATCCACGGAGGGCAGCCCCGCGACGGCGGGAGACTTCGCGCCCTGCGGCGTGACGATGTAGAGCGAACCGGTGGGCTTCTCCGTCACCAGCATGCGCTGGTCTGGCAGGAAGGCGATGGCCCAGGGATTCCTGAAGCCCGAGGCAATCTCGGTGACCTGGATGGGCGTCTGCGTCTGGATGGCCGGGACGCGTGTCTGCCCGGGGAAGGCTGGATCGAACTCGGGCACGTTGGGCGGGCCCTGCGGGACCGGGGGGCCGGTGGGAAGCGGATCTTCTGGCGGAACACCCGCGTCGTCCGGCGGAACACCCGCGTCATCTGGAGGGACGCCAGCGTCATCCGGCGGGACGCCCGAGTCTTCCGGCGGGACGCCCGAGTCCAGCTGCGGGACGCCCGAGTCTTGGGGCGTTGGCGTGGGGTCTGGGGTCTGGCTGCAGCCAGTTAGGAGGGCGGCGACGATGAGGGGCATTGACAGGGTTCGCATGCGACTCTCTCCTGGGGGATAGAACGGAATTGAACATCGCGTGCCTCGAGTCGAGTGGAAAGCCCGCGCTTCATCCGGCGGCCGGGTCGTGCCGGACATCGGACAGAGGCTCGCCTCTCGAGCGGAACACAGCACGCCATCGCCAATCGCTGTGCAGCGAGGCACCAATTGTATGGAGTGGCCGTAGTATCCCGTTCAGGGCGAAGAGGACGAGCCTGGGCTTCCTGCCTCACGAGCCCAGGGGCCGTTCTTCTCTCGGAACCAGGCAGCCAGGGGCCTGGCGGGAAGAGCGGCTACGGTTCCGCGCCAGGGCGGCCTGAAGCCTTTGGCGACGTGGCCCGGCCCGGCAGGACGGCGCGGAGCCGCGCGTCGCGCAGCCAGAGCCCCAGCCAGAGCAGCGTCGCGACGTAGACGGGGAAGAGCATGTGGGAGAAGAGCGGGTTGCCGACCCGGACATGGGTGGCGACCGCGCCTCCGAGATAGCCCGTCCACAGGATGGCCCCCAGTACCGAGAGCCGGGGAATGAGATACACCGCGAGGCACACCAACTGAACGACTCCCAAGCCGAAGAGCACGCTCACGGGGTAGCCGAGCTCCACCGTTCCCTGCCGGGCCTCCGGAATCTGGAGCAATTTCCCGGTGGCATCGAACAGCAGGAAGAGGACGGCGATGCCGCTCAGGACGCGTCCCGTCCACAGGGCCTTCTTCGAGGAGGACTGCGTGCCCGACAGCAGGCGGGTTGCCGGGGTGACGTGCTGGAGTTCGGTGGGGGTCGCCGTGGTCATGGGGTTCTCCGTGAAGCGGTTTTGAGGGTTGGACCGCCATGGCCGCCGAAAATCATCGGTCGGTCGGAAAAAAGATCGCGGGCCCGCCGCGCCTGAATGACCGCGGCTCAGTTGGGTGGGCTGGGTGGAGGAACGAAGTCCTCGCGGGAGCAGGCCTCCCTCGGTTCTGCGCGCTTCTGGCCGGCGCGCCATCATCCATCGCTGTGCAGGCGCGAACGTCATGCGCAGCCGTCAACCTGACGAATCCGGCGGTGTGGTTTCTGCCGGACGTGGCGCCGCCAATTTGAAGTCTCACGTGAGGCTGGTGCTCGCCACGACGCGGCACTCCTACCCATCAATAGACAGTCTCAAGCCGTGGGGCTTCGCGGCGTTGGGCTCTTCATGTGAGTAGCACTACGTGTGGTAACCGGCCTCGTTGGTGAGTCGAACGGGTCCCCATGGACATCGGTGTCCGTCTCGGGCGGAGGGAGAGGAGCTTGTCTCCATCCAGCGCGTCCTGCACCACGGGGGCGCGCGCGGAGCTCGCGTTGCTGAGGTTCGGGGGGACGGGAAGCGGGGTTTCGGGAGCGGAGCACGAACTCGTCCATGCTCTGGAAATCGTCGCGCACGCTGTCAGCCATCGTGAGATGCGTGCCTCCCACGTGGATGGCTGTTCACCCCCTGACCCGCAGTGTCCAGACGCGGGGTGGAGGTCTAGGATGCCGCGCCATGGGAATGTTCGTCATCGGGGCTTTCTTTCTGGCGCTCTTTGGCGGGGGCGTGCTCGGGGTCGTGTCACTCCTCATCCACCTGTTCGCGGTGAGAAAGGGGCGCGGCTCGTGGAAGTGGTTCCTGCTGATTTCCGGAGCCGCCACGGTGGTGGTGGGCGTATCCGCCTATCTGTGGATGTTCAGTGGCCCCAAAGCGTCGGGCGCACCGACAGGGGACGACTACGAGCGGATCATCCTGGGGGCAGCGCTCCTGGGTGGCTCGCCAGGGGTCGGGCTGCTCGCCGGACTGCTGGCCTTGCTCAAGGGCAACGCACCGGCCCCCGTCTCGCCGACATGAGGGCGCCTGACAAGGGGGCCCATTCCGCACGCGGGGGCCTCAGAAGGCGAGACGCGCGACGGCATGGGCTTCTTCCCCTACTGCGCCTCGGTGGGAGTCATGCGAGGCGCATGATACGAGCGTCAGCGCCGCGACATGGTCTCGCCTTGCGGCATCCGGAGCCGACCTCGCTAGTAGGTTCCCCAGCGTGAAGGCAGGGGGCCACTCCACTGCGACCGAGTCCCGGGCGTCGTCAGCGGCGAGTCCCCGGCGATGCGCATGACGTTGGCGTCCGCGTTCATGTTGGACCAGTCCACAGCGATGTTGCGGCAGTACCGGTCACGGGCGAACCCGGTCTGGAGGTCATGCACACAAGGCGTCGGGTCCCAGACCCGGTCTGCCTGAAGGCGCTGGACCGCGGCGACGATGTTGGACGGCATCTCCCCGGAGGCTCGGACGAATGGAACGCCGTCAATGGGAGTGCCATCCGCCGCGAAGAGTTCGAAGACCTTGCCGGAGTAGCTCAGCGTGCCCGGCATGCTGAAGTCCCATGCCCCGGCGGTGAATGGGGCGGCCTGGCCACAGGAGGCCGGGTTCCCAGGGGCATCCGTGCAGGCGCCGCGAAGGTGGAGGACCAACACCGCGCCCGTCTCCACCGTGTAGCCCTGGGGGAAGGTGAAGGTGAAGTCGGAGTTGGTGAGCTCCTTGAGGGAGATGCCCGTCAGTGAACCGCCGGTGACGGCCACCAGCTCGATGAGTTCCTGCTGGACGTACGGGTTGATCTCCGTGATGCGCAGCGAAGCCTCTGGCGCAGAACTCCCAGCATCCGTGCCCGAGTCCGGAGCGCCGGCATCGCCCGAGCCTGCGTCCACGCCACCGTCATCCGAGCCCGGGTCCGGGTCCGTTGAACCCGCGTCCACCCCGGAGTCTTCCACTCCTGCGTCGACGGTTCCCGCGTCGGGCAAGGCGGCCTGAACGCAAGTCTCCTCCACACAGACGATGTCCGGTCCGCGGGACGCGCAGTCGCGGTTCTCCGTGCATTCAGAAGAGGAACAGGCGGAGAGGACCGGGAGCAGGGCGAAGACCAGGACTCGTGGGACGCGGTGCGCATGGAACATGGGGGGATTTCCTGGAAGCAAGAGGGGGGAGCTGTAGGGCAACGATGACGGAGTGGCAGGCGCCTCAGATGCATGGCCCGCCCGCAGCCCGTTGAGCCAACTTCATTTTCATTACGGAGGACACGGGCTCATGGCGCCGCGGGCGAACATCCGTGCAATCCACGCGTCGCGTGCCGCGATGCAGGCGCGCGCCAGGTCGGACTGCGGGGCGATGTCATAGAAGCCATGGAAGGCTCCGCCCCAGACGTGCAGCTCGCACTCACCACCCGCCGACAGGATTCCGCGGGCATAGGCGACAGCTTCATCTCGAAACGTCTCCGCTCCTCCGACGTCGATGAAGGTGGGCGGCAGTCCGCTCAAGTCCGATGCTCGAGCGGGCGCGGAATACGGTGACACCTCGGGGCCTCCACAGCGGTCTCCCAGCACGGCTCTCCAGGCGGTCAGATTGCTGGTGCGGTCCCAGACGCCGACGCCATCGTATCGGTGTGCGGATTCCGTCTCGTTCCGGTCATCCAGCATCGGGCATTGCAGAAGTTGGCCCAGCAGCCGAGGGCCCTTCCGGTCCCGAGCCAGAAGCGTGGTGCCCGCCGCGAGCCCTCCGCCGCCGCTCCCGCCGAAGATGACCAGTTGATTCGGATCAAACCGGAGCATGTCCGCGTGCGCCGCCATCCACGCCAGGCCGGCGTAGCAGTCCTCCACCAGGGTGGGCGCTGGATGCTCGGGCGCCAGCCGGTACTCGACGGTGACACAGACGGCATCATGGCGGAGCGCCCAATCCACGAGCGGCTTCGCCCCCGCGAAGCGGGTGCCCATCACCATGCCGCCGCCATGGATGTGATAGACGGCGGGACCGGGAACCGAGTGGCCTTGCCGGGCAATGACCGAGACCACGATTTCGGCGCCCTGGTATCCGGGGATGCTGTAGTCAACGCAGCTGACCTGCGCGTCGCCAATCAGCGTTTCCCGAGTCACATGGCTCAACCGGCGGAAATGCTCGAGCTGCTCCAACGTCATCTGCAAGGGCACATACCCCTTCAGCGGGGGGAGGAGGGGGGCCAGTTGTGGATCGAAATCCGTCGATGAGGTCGGGCGAGTCATGCGCGTTCCATACCGGATGGGTGTGACACCCGCAAAGCAGCTGTCAGGCAACTGGCGGATGGGCACGCCCGCGTGGTGACCCCTATTGTCCCCACATGCGTGCGTTGCGAGTGCTGCTGGCGTTCACGGTGGGGTGTAACGCCCCAATGCCTCACCCCATTACGGCACAGGGCGCTCCGCCCGATGTCGGCGATACGTATGAAGCCTGTGGCTGCGGCTGTTGCCCGATGGCGGGGCCGGTGTACGAGTGCCTCTACTGGACCCAAGGAGACAGCCTGCAGGCTGTCATCGCCAAGGACAAGGCGATGAAGGACGGACCGTACTGCAAGGGAACCGGCAAGGTCCCAGGATGCTCATTGGGGACGATGTACAGGTACTGCGACTGAAGGCACCGGTCCGTCGGTTGATGCGGTCAACCCGCGGAGCGCTTCCGAGCCCGGTCCTGGCGCCTGAACGCCTTCACCAGGAAGTCCACGAAGGAGGGGCCCGCACCGGCAGATGCCATTTCTTGAGAGGGAGACTATCGCCCCCCGGCCCGGCCTCTTAATCCACCCGAGGCAATGAGAGCGCATTCGCCCGGGGGATTCATGACGAGCATTGGTGAGCGTCTGCCTTCTGTCTCCGCGTCCAAGGTCCGCAGCGTGGCGGACATGAACTCCGCCCGCGCGTTCGTGGACCTGCTCGGCTCGGTGATTCCGGCCCAGCGTGCCGCGCCGGTCGCGGCTGCCCGCCACTACAACATCGAGTCCCTGGGCCCTTCCAACGCCCAGCAGCAGGCGGCCCATGCGAGGGAGGTGCTCCCCTCTTTGCTGGGCCTGCTGACCGATGAGCGCATGGCGCGCTGCATCGACGAGGCCTACCGGGAAATCTTCCAGGGCGACCGGTGGCCGCGCGGACCGGAGCGGTCCAAGTGGCTGGGCTTCGCGCGTGAGCTTCGCGCCAACGACCCCAAAATCACCGCCGAGCAGGTCCGAGCCGCCATCGCGAACGAGCTGCGGCTCGAGCGGGACGGGCTGGATGTCGCGACGGTCGAGAACGTCGACCTGTACATCTCCGGAGCCATCGGCTGGGTGACCTGGTGCTACGAGGGGACGTCGCGTAACGCCACCGAAGAAGACATGCGCCATTGGCGCGCCTTCGCCGCCGAGAAGAAGCGGGAGAACCCCGATATCCAGCCGGACGAACTCAAGTACGCCATTATCGATGCGGTGCGGGCGAAGGTGATGAAGATGGACTCGACGTCACCGGAGAACGTCGACAAGTTCATCGATGACGCCGTGAAGTGGGTCACGCTCTGCTACCAGGGCAAGGAGCGTCATGCCTCCCCAGCGGAGCTGACGTACTGGCGCGCCTTCGCGGCGGAGAAGCTGCGGGAGGACCCGGAGATGTCTCCCGTGGCGCTCAAGTACGCCATCACCGATACCCTCCGCGCGAAGATGACGGGCACGGACTCCGCGTCGCCCGCGAACATCGAACGCTTTATCGAAGACGCCATCGGGTGGGTCTCGATGTGTTACGAGGGCAAGGCGCGTCACGCCTCTCCGGCGGAGATGGCGCACTGGCGTGCCTTCGCCACCGCGAAGCTCGCCGAGAACCCGAAGATGACGCCGGAAGAGCTCAGACATGCCATCACCGACGCCATCCGGGAGCAGGCGCTGGGGATGGACACGCTGTCTCCCGCGAACATCGATGGCTTCATCATGGAGTCCATCGGCTGGGTGTCGCTGTGCTACCTGGGAGCGTCTCGTGCCCCCACGGACGAGGAGATGCAGTCCTGGCGCGCCTTCTCGGCGGAGAAGCGGCGGGAGAACCCGGACATCACTCCGGAGGAGCTCAAGTACGCCATCCGGGATGCGGTGCGTAACGAGCTGACGGGCATGAGCAAGCCCGCGGTGCTCAACATCGAGCGCTTCATCCGGGAGGCCTACGAATTCATGTTCCACGCCTACCGGGGGATGCCGGCGAACATGAAGCGCGAGCCGACGCCGCGAGAGCTGCACGAGTGGCAGCAGTTCGCCCGGGCCCGACTCCGGGAGGAGCCGAAGCTGTCGAGCGAGGAACTCAACTCCTACCTGCTCGACAGCCTGCGAACGGCGCTGGCCAACCAGTGACGGAGGCCGCTGCCTCGCGACCAGCGGTTTTCGTCCTCCTCGCCGGGCTGTCCGCGTCAGAAGTCCCTGTTGGTGCCGGTTCGCATGGCGGGGCCGCGGCCCGGTGGGTTTGCCACTCCAGGCGATACCACCGGGCCTTGTCGTAGCGCCCGACCCAGACGCACTCGCCGGAAATCGTACGGGTGAAGTGAGGGTAAAAAATCCCGCCCTCCGTTCGGGTGGCAAGACGCCCACGACGGCCCGTTCCAATGCCACGCTCACTTGGGGACACGACTCCGCCATGCGCCGGATGCGCCTCACCGACGCCGACACGCGGCTGCGCATCCTCGTCTGGGATGCAGCCCTGCCGTAGTCGTCCGGCCTCCCTGAATCGCGGAGCGCATCGCCTCCCAGGGGGCGCCTCACGTTTGCCACCTCACTTGCCGTGGGAGGGACCTTTCGATGACCATGAATGCACCTCGGAGGAACTTCCACGTGGAGCCACGACACAGGCCGGCACAGGCCATGGTCTCTCTCCCCTCGGACGTGCTGGAGCGGCTGCGAGAGGACCTGGCCCGTGCGGTGGCCCGGGTGTGTCCGCCCCGGATGGCCGATCGCCGCGATGACCTGGTGCAGACGGCCATGATGCGCGTCATGGAGTTGCAGCGGCGCGAGCCGGACCGCAGCCGGTTGACCTCCGCCTACCTGTACCGCGTCGCATACACGGCGCTGGTGGACGAGTTGCGCAACGTGTCACGCCGCCGTGAGGTCCAACTGGAAGAGGTGGAATCGCTGCCCGAGCAGCCGGTGGCATCGGGCGACCCGGAGAAGGCCGCGGGCGGCTCCCAGATTGCCCAGGCCGTGCGCGACTGTCTGCGCAAGCTGGTCCAGGACCGCCGGCTGGCGGTGACGCTGTTCCTGCAAGGCCACAGCGTGCCGGAGTCCGCGCGGTTGTTGGGCTGGGACGACAAGCGCACCGAGAACCTCATCTACCGCGGCCTGGCCGCGCTGCGCCTGTGCCTCTCCACGAAGGGATTCGAGCCGTGAGCGAGCGAGGACGCGACGAGACGAAGCCCGATGATGCCACCGTCGAACGTCTGCGCGCCGCCGTGCGTGCCGAGGACCCGGTGGAGCGCGCGGAGGCGCCGGTGGATGCGGACCTCGTCTGGCGCGCGGTGAGCGGCGAGCTGCCCGCCGAGGAGCGCCGCGCGGTCGTCGAGCGTGTGGCGGCGGACCCGGCCTGGGCGGCGGCCTGGCGGCTCGCGAACGAACTGACGCGCTCCGCCGCGGAGGCCGCGCCTCCCGTGGAGCCCCTGGCGGACAGTTCGCGCAGCCGGCGCCGAGACGGTGACGCGCGGCAGAAGCGCCGCTTCCGCTTCGCGTGGAGCCAGCCCCTGTGGGGTGTGGCGGCGACCGCGGCCCTGGCCCTCATCGTCGTGGGCGTGGTGATGCGGGATGAGCCCGAAGTGCCGCGGCTGCGTGGCGGCGATACGGCGGCGGTCGTCTCCCAGGTGCCAGAGGCGGTGCCTCTCAAGCGCGACGCCTGTGTGCTGCGCTGGAGCGGCGGTCCCGAGGGAACCCGTTGGTCGGTGCGGTTGTCCACGGAGGACCTGAGTTGGGTCCACCGCGTGGACTCGCTTGAGAAGCGTGAGTACCGGGTGCCCGCCGAGGTGCTGGCGCCGTTGCCACCGGGAACGACGTTGCTGTGGCAGGTGGAAGCGCGGTTGCCGGACGGGCAGGTGCTTCGCGGCGCCACGTTCGTCAACCGGTTGGAGTGAAGCGCGCGGTCCGAAGTCCAAGGGCGACCTCATGAGAACGGAGCTGGGCATGAAGACACGGCGGTGGATGCGAGCAGGACTGGTGGCGCTCCTGATGGGAGTGGCCGGAGGGGCAGGGCAGGCCTGGAGCCAGTCGGTCCCCGTCACCCGCGCGGTGAAGACGGCCTTCAGCTACGGAGAGCCGCGCGACCTGGTGGTGGCCTCGGTGGTGGAGACGGGCGTCCGCACGGGCCAAAGCCAGACCGTGACGCTCCAGCTCCTCGACCACTCCGGTGTCGTCGTCGCGCAGACCACGGGGGTGGTGGACCAGGATACGCCCCTGCGCCTGACCTACCGGACCCCCTCCGAGGCCCCGGTGTTCGCGCGCGCCATCGCCACGGTGAGCGCGGAAACCCTCTCCGCGGCGGCGGTGACGGTGGAGCGTTGGTCCGTTGTGGAGCCTGCCTCCTGGACTGGAGCCCTCGTTTGCTATTTCGAGCTGGTTCCGATGCCCAGGCCTCCGCCTCCTCCCCCCGGGCCGGTGACGCTCAAGTGCGAGCCCGTCGACCCGCCGCCTCCGCCCACTCGCTGACGTGCCGCTCCGGACGCACCGGTCCGAATACAGCAACAGAAGGCTCCTCTCCTTCCTGATGGGGGCCATTCTCTCGGTGTGTCCGGCCCTGGCCTTCTCCGCGGCGTCAGGCCGTCCCCAGCCTCCCTCGCTCGAGTCGTGCCGGGCGCGCTTCGCCTCGCAGCCAGAGGGCCGCGAGGCGGCGATGTGCTTCTACCAGTGTGCCCAGGTCACTTCCGCTCGTGACGCTGTGGTGCGCGAGCTGACGGCCTTGATGGAGCGTCACCCTGAGCATGGCTGGCTGCCCCTGGTGCTCGGGCATGTCGAGATGCTGTCCAGCGGCAAGGAGGCGGAAGGTCCCTATCTTCGCGCGGCGCAGACGTTCCGCCGGCTCCAGGATGCGGAGGGCGAGGTGCTGGCGGCCATCAACCTGCGCGCCATCCTCCTGGCTCAAGGACGAACCGAGGAGGCCTGGGATTGGACGCGGCGCGTGGTGGAGGTGGCGAGCGCCTCCGGCCGGCCGGAGCTCCACGCACGCGCGCTCATCGTCGAGGCCAGCCAGCTTTATGAGGTGGAGCTCGACCTGGGCCGGGCCTTCCGTGTGCTCAAGCGCGCCGAGTCGCTCGTCTTCCCGGACGGCGCGGAAGGGCTGAAGAAGCAGTACCTGTCCGTCATGAGTACGGTGAGCGAGCGGCTGGGCCGGTTGGAGGAGGCCTCGGACGTCAATGCCCGGCTGGTGGAGTTGACCCGGAGCACTGGCGACCTCTTCCTGGAAGCGCATGCGCGCTTCACGCTCGCCAACGTCGCGCTGCGGCGGCTCGAGCGTGACCATGTGCCGGCGGACCGGGCGCGAGCGTTGGAGTTGGCGCGGCAGGCCATGGCCGCCGCGGAGAGGGCGGGGAACCCAACGCTGGTGGCCCGGGCGGTGCGTCTCACTGCGGACCTGTTGGGAGACACCCCGGAGGAGCACCGTGAGGCGGTCGCGCTCCTGGAGCGCTGCATGGCGCTCGCGGAGTCGCTGGATTCGGACGAGCGGCGGCTGGCGTGTCTCTGGACGCGCGCGGAGCGGCGGGCAGGCGTGGACCCGGCCGGAGCCATTCAGGACTCGGAGGCGTCACTGCGACTGGTCTCCGAAGGAAACGACCCGCTGTTCCATGCGTTGGCCCTTCGAGGCCGCAGCACGGTGGCGTACCGGACACAGCCATTGCCCCAGGCACTGGAGCATGCCGAGCGCGCCCTGGACGCGCTGGAGGCCCTGCGCCAGACGCAGAGTGACGCCTCCAGCCAGGCGGAGCTGTTCGCGACGTGGGCCCGCGACTACCACCGGCTCGCGGGGTGGACGTTGGAGGCTGGTGGGGCGACGGGCAAGCCCGCCACGCTTCCATTCAGGGAGGCCGTGTCGCGGGCCTTCGCCGTGAGCGAACGGCTCCGGGCGCGGACGCTGCTCGATTCCCTGGTCGCCTTCCGAGCACGCGCGGACTCCGGGGACACGCCCGAGCGCCGGGCGCAACGAAGCGAGGTGCAATCGCGGCTGGTGGTGGTCCAACGCCAGCTCTTGGACCCGTCGCTGACGAGCGCTGGACGCGAGGCGGCCCTGAATGAACTCCAGGCGTTGGAGCACCGCGAGCGGGACCTGCGCCCAGCGCCTCACAAGAGTGTGCAGGAGTTCGCCTCACTGGCGTCCGTGGAGGAGGGGCTGAGGGAGGACGAAGCGCTGCTGGTCTTCCTCGTGGGGGACGACGAGGACCTCTCCGGAACGTCGGCGGGTGGTGCGTGGCTGTTCGTGGTGACACGGGAGGGAACCCACGTCCATCGCATCCCCGAGCGCACGCGGCTCGCGGCGGCGGCCACGCTGTTCTCCGGGCTCGTCGAGCGCAGGGATGACTCCGAGCGCGGCGCGGCGGTGGCGCTTCATGCGCAGCTGCTCGGCCCGGCGCTCGCGGGATTGCCACCCACGGTTCGGCGGCTGCTGTTGGTTCCGGACGGGCCGCTGCATGACCTGCCCTTCGCCGCGCTGCGGGAGCGTCGGGATGGGCCACCCCTGGTCGCTCGCTACGAACTGGCCCTGGTGCCCTCGGCGAGCTTGTGGCGGCACTGGCACGGGGAGGCCCCATTCACGCCTGTCGGTGAGGCGCTGGTGCTGGCGGACCCTGAGTGGGCCCTGGGACAGGGTGTGGCGCGGCCGGCGGCGCGCTCTCGGGCTGGAATCTTCGACGAGGCCGCGCAGCTCGGCGCGCTGCCCGAGGCTCGTCGCGAAGGGCTCGGGGTGGAGCGAGAGCTGCGAGACACCCGCGTCGTCCCCCGGCTGCTGGTGGGCACGGAAGCCTCTGAGCGCGCGCTCAAGAGCGCGGACCTATCGCTGGTCCGGGTGCTGCACATGGCGGCGCACGCCGTGGTGGATGCCGAAGCGCCGGAGCGCTCCGCGCTCGTGCTCGCCCCGGGCGCGGAGGACGAGGACGGCATTCTCCAGCCGCGCGAAATCATCCGGCTGCATCTCGATGGCGCGCTGGTGGTGCTGTCCGCGTGCCGCAGCGCCTCCGGAGTGGTGCTTCCGGGAGAGGGCGTGCTGAGCCTCGCGCGGGCCTTCTTCGAGGCGGGCTCGAGCGCGGTGGTGGCAAGCTTGTGGCCGTTGCGCGACGCGGAAGCGGCGGACCTGGTGGAGCATTTCTACCGGCACCTGGCTACGGGCTTGAGTGTCTCCGCGGCGCTGCGGGCCGCACAGCTCGAGGCCATCGACGCGGGTCTGCCACCTGCGGCCTGGGCAGGGCTGGTGGTGCTCGGCGACGCCGCGCTGGTGGCCGCAGCGCCTCGCGAGGATGGTTCGCCCATGGTGCCTGGACTGGCTGGAGCGCTTGTCATTGCCGCGGCGCTCCTCGGGCTCCTGGCGTTGCGGCGCGGGGGCCGTTCAAGCTCCGAACGTTCCACGCCAGTGGGACGCGCGGGAGATGCCCGAGGTCACCGATTCAGCGGTCGATGAGTTCGCTGGCCGCCTTCTTCATATGCGCATCGGCGACGAAGCATGGGGCTGACGTCGAGGCGTCAGACCTTGCGCGGCCCCACCAGCCGCCACGCGAGGGGCAGCAGCACGGCGGCGATGGCGGCCTTGAGGAGCCCTCCAGGAAGGAAGGGGGTGAAGCCGACGCCAACGGCCTTGGCCACGCCGAGCCGGGCGGACAGGACAAGCCAGGGCAGGCCGACCGCGAAGACAGCCAGCTGACCCACGGCAAAGAGCGGCAGCGCGGTCCACGGCCGCCGGTCGAATCCACGCTGCGCCGCCAGTCCCACCAGGATGGCGGCTGGAACGAAGCCGACCAGGTAGCCACCGGTTGCTCCCAGGATGCGTTCCAGGCCGCTGGCGCCCTCCGCGAAGAAAGGCAGGCCCACCGCGCCCATCAGGAGGTACAGGAGCTGCGCGGCCATGCCTCGCATGGGGCCGAGCGCCGCGGCAGCGACGATGACGCCCAGGGACTGACCCGTGATGGGAACAGGTGAACCGGGTACCGAAATTGAGACCTGCGCGAGCCCCGCGGTGAGCAGCGCGCCGCCGAGCACGAGCGCCACGTCGTGGGCCCGGGAACGCGCGAGCGCATCGGCGAGCACGCGGGGGCGAGGGCGGGCAGTGGCGGCGAGCGTCAGGCGGAGCCTCCAGAATCGGACACCGCGAGGACACGGCGCGCCGCTGGGGTACACGCTCATGTCTCGAGGTGCAACGCCGGAGAAACCCGCATTCCTCCGTCGAGTTTGCTCCTGGGAGCGCCTGGGCGACGTCGATAACACCGCGATGAGACAGCCATGACGCGAGGCGGCACGTTTGAGCGGCGCACCGCGTGCCAGGAAGGGCTGCGTGCCGGCACGGCGGTGGAGTACAAACGAAGTGATGCGGGGCTTGGACGCATGGGGCCTCCTGCGTGAGCCCCCGCGCGGAAGGACACCAAGAGATGAACGCAACCCGCTGGTTTGGACTCGCTTCCCTGACCCTGCTGCTGGCCTCGAACGCCTTCGCCGAGGACAAGGCCCCCGCCGCGACCAATGCCGCCGTTGGCCGGTGGACGACCATCGATGACGAGACGAAGAAGCCCAAGTCCGTCATCGCCATCTACGAGGAGAACGGCAAGCTGTACGGGAAGATCGAGAAGCTCTTCCGCGAGCCCAAGGAAGAGCAGAACCCGCTCTGCGACAAGTGCGAGGGCTCGCTGAAGAACCAGCCCATCATCGGGATGACCATCCTTCGCGACCTGAAGAAGGATGATGACGAGTGGTCCGGCGGGAGCATCCTCGACCCGGCGAATGGCAAGACCTACAAGTGCAAGGTCGCCGTCGAGGATGGCGGCAAGAAGCTGAAGGTCCGCGGCTACGTCGGCATGTCGCTGCTGGGCCGCACCCAGTACTGGGTGCGCGCCGAGTAGCCGCTTCGGCGGACGGCGGAAGCGGACACCTCCCGCTTCCGCTCGCCGTGCCTACTTCGAGCCTTGCTGCGTCTCACCCGCGCCATCCGCGGACACTGGCGTCAGCGGCGCCGGAGCGCCTTGAGGCCGCGTGGTGGGGCTGGTGGAGGCGCCACCACCGGGACGCAGCGCGTTCTGGCCCAGGCGCGAGAAGTTGATGGAGTTGCTCAGGATGCGCACCGCCTCCTGGTCCGCGTGGAAGCCCATGGAGTTCTCCGCCTCCACGAAGTCCAGGTAGAACTGGGCACGCTTCTGAAGGTCTCTCGCCTTGGCGAGCGCCTCGTCGGACAGCCCCGCCTTCTGCGCGGACTCGATGTCATGGATGAGGTCCACCAGCGCATCCATGGCGATGTTCCGCGTCTCGAAGGTGCGCGTCTGGATGGTCTCCGCGCGCTGGAGCAGCTCCGCCTCGCTCCACTTGTGGCACGTCTGGCACGCGCGGTTGATGTTCAGCAGCGGGCTGCGCACCTGGTGGTCGCTGACCTTCATCGCCCCCTCGCGCATGAACGGCATGTGGCAGTCCGCGCAGGCCACGCCGCTCTTCGCGTGGATGCCCTGGTTGTACATCTCGAACTCGGGGTGCTGCGCCTTCAGCACCTTGGCGCCCGTGAGCTCGTGCGTCCAGTCGGAGTGCCCGTCCTCATCGTAGTAGGCCATGATCTGATCGATGTTGATGCCCTTGGCCCAGGGGTACGTGAGGCGCTTCTCCTTGCCCTTGAAGTAGTACTCGACGTGGCACTGCCCGCACACGTAGGTGCGCATCTCCTGGCGCGTCGCGTCCTGATTCACCCGGAAGTTGGGAACGCCCTGGCTGGCCTTGAGCGCGGCGATGCCCTCGATGAAGCCAGGCCGCGTCACGCGGAGCTGCATCGTGGTGGGGTCGTGGCAGTCGATGCATGAGACGGGGTGCTCCACCAGCTTGCGCGCCTCTATGAAGGGCATCTGGTTCATCTTCTCGAAGCCCTTGATGAGGTCGCCGTCGCCGAGCTTCTTGTAGGGCACGTACACGCTGGCGTGGCAGTGGATGCAGGTGCCCGGCTGCTGCGTCACGTGCTGGCGCTCGGTGTAGACTTGGTCGTCCAGCATGTGCGCGTGGCCGCGCTCCTCGCGGAAGTCGGTGGCGAAGGCGTAGCCGCTCCACATCGTCACCAGCCGTGGGTCCTCCTCGAGCCGGCTCTGTGCGACGACGGTGCGTGGGTCCGCCTGGGACGGCGTGCGCGCCACGGCTTCACTGCCGCCATAGCGGGTGCGCTTCTGGTCCACCGTGCGCTTGTAGCTGTCGTACTGCAGCGGGAAGTTCCGCCCCCACACCTCCGGGTCGGTGATGGTGTCGTCCAGCTCCACCACCCGGTAAAAGGGATTCTTCGCCTCCTGCTTGCGCTCCATGATGTTGACCAGGAGCGCGGTGACGCCAGCGGCGGCCAGGGCGGCAGCCACTGCCACGGCAATCACCAGCTTGACGCCGCTGAAGCGCCGTTGCTTCTCGGGCTCGGTCATCGTTCAACCTCCTGATGGATGAGTTCGGGGTTCCCGGAGCCTTCGGGGTGCCCCACGGAGTTGTGGCAGGTGAGGCACTGCAGCGAGTCTGCGTGGGGCGTTTCGATGCTCTCCACGAGGCTGGCGTGGCAGTTCCGGCAAGCGTTCTCCGTCACCTGCCGGTTGGCGGGGCGGATACGGATGGGGTCCGGGAAGGTGCCGGTGGTGAAGTAGAAGGAGTGCCAGAAGCCGTTGCTCGCCTTGTTGAGGTACTTGGGCACCAGCGCTGCCGGCGTGTGGCAGTCGTTACAGGTGGCCACCGCGTGGTGGCTGCTCTTGCGCCAGCCGTCGTACTGCTCGGTCATGATGTGGCAGTTGGCGCAGGCGGCTGGATCGTCATGCAGGTAGGCCGCGCCCTTCGCGTACGCGAAGGTGTAGCCACCGATGCCAATGGCCGAGCCCAGGGCGAGCCCCAGGGCCACTGCCAGGAGTGTGCGGGAGGCCGAGGACACGTTGAACACCGTATCAACGGTTGTGCAGACGGCTAGCCCCATCTCGCAATCGCGTGCGAATTTCCGCGCCGTTTGGGAGACCAGAGCCGGGTTGCGAAATTTTTGCGCCCATGCGGGAGGCGCGCAGCATTTGCGTCGCATAACACGCCAAGTGGTAGCGACGACAGGCTGGCGTTGAGCGTGCCGCGCAGCTCGCGCAGCAGCAGGTACGCGCCGAGTGACTGCTGGGCCTCAACGATGTCCACAAGGGAGGCGGTGCGCCGCGTGGCTGTGCACGCCGTCCGTGTTGAGGATGATGGCCTCGATGTCCGCCAGCATGGGGGACAGGGCCGGACCAGGACAGTCGAAGCCTCGGCGCGTGGGGCGCGGTGGCCACGTCGGCGACGCTCAGACGGAGGAACCTCCATCCGGTGTTGGAGCAACGGGGCGCCTGCATCGCGTCCCTCAGGGCAGTCCAACGCAATGACGGCCTGCTTGCGCTCGGCCAGGACAACCCCGAATACCTCCGAGAGGAACCCCCGCACCTGCTCTTCGTCGATGGCCACCATACGCTTCCTGGTGGCCGTCCTTCTGCCCAGGCGCCAGCTCCCTCGCACGTGGCGGCCAGGCAGGCGCTTGCTGATCCACTTGCTAGATGACGGGAGCCCTCAGCTCCGACCCCCTCCTGACGAACTACACAGGATTCGGGACTTGCCCCCCGGCGGCGACTCCTCACTCAACGCTCCTCTGCACCTCATTGGCCGGACGCTGACGATCGCCGCCAGCAGCGCGCAGACGGCCAAGGCAAAATCTAGGCGCTGCCCGTAGCCGGCAATCACCAGTCCCGCCCCGAGGAGGTTGTAGTAGAAGAGACTCAGGACTGCGCCAGCAGTTCCGAACCGATCAGCATAGGCTCGCAGGGCGATGGCCAGCACATTGGGGATCGCGACGGCATATGCGGACGAGATCAGCGTCACGCCGCTCAGGAAGGCCAGGCTCTGCGGCAGAAGCGCGGTGAGCAGGATGACGAGCGCGGTCCCCGCCCCCAGGAGGAGGACGCCGAGCGCGATCAGCGCTTCCGCCGTCCAACCGCGGCGCAACAGGGCACGGTTCATCAGCGCCCCCGCCAGCGCACCGGCGGCGAGCAGGAAACCGCTCTGGCCGAATGAGAGCCAGGGGTTCTCCAACCCGGCAAAGAGGAAGGGGCCAAGCTGGTACCAGGCGAAGATCGCGGCATTGAATGCGGCGATCAGCAGGGTACAGCGCCAAATGCCGGGATCGCGGAGCATGACTCGGAAGGTGGGCCAGAATGGGGCGACAGACAAAGTAGCGGGGCGGGTTTCAGGCCAGCGCCAGAGACTCAACCCGAGCATGAACGCCGCAAGCAGGCCGAGGGCCGCGAAGACGCCACTGTGACCGGCCTTGGCCGCGAGCAGTTGGCCTGCGAAGAGGCCCACCGCCGGGCTGATAGCCAGCGCCAGCCCAAGCACCGCGAAGACCCGGCCCAGCTCCGGCCCAGCATGGCTATCGCGTAGCGCGGTCTGGGTAACGATCGATCCAACCGCAGCCCCGAAGGCGGAAATAAGCCGTGCGGCCAGCAAATGTGAGAAATCACTGGCGACCATGGCCCAAGCCGCACCCGCCGCATAAAGCGCAAGGCCCGCAAGCAGCGCCGGGCGGCGGCCCCACAGATCGGAGAGCCGGCCCCAGGCCACCACGCCGAAAGCGAAGGCTGCGAACCAGAGTGACAGCGTCTGGCCCGTCTCGGCTGGGGTGACGCGATAGGCCGTAGCGATCAGCGGCAGGGCTGGGCTGTAGATGGTTTCAACGATCTGCGGAAAGCTCAGGAGCAGAATGGCGAGCAGGAACGGCGGACGGGGGGACATGGCAACCTCAACGACGATTCGCCATCACGTCTAGCCGTTCGGGCCTCCGCGTATTACAAACGGAAAGACAATTTCCATCGGAAATCGGACAAGTGCCCTGGCTAGTGCCCAGCGACCCTTTCGACCCCGACCAGCAGGCGGCGCCGGTCAGCGGCATCGCCTCGCTGCTGGTGCGCCACGATTCCGGCCTGCACAGCCATCAAAGAGGGCAGCTCCTCTTCGCCTACGCCGGCTCGATCCGCATTGCGCTACCCGGCATGATTTCGATGCTGCCGCCGATCCGGGTTGCATGGATTCCGCCGGCGACCGCGCATCGCGTGTTGATCCGCGGTGAGGTGGAATATCGCTCGATCTATCTCGACACGTCCCGCATCGCGCCCCCGACCGAGGGGTCGGCGATCCTGTCGATGACACCGCTTCTGCGTGAGGTGTTCGAACGGATCAGCCATGCGCCCTTTGAGACCGACTGGAACCAGGGGGCTGCGGCGAACCTGCTGGCGGTCTGCCTTGATGAGCTGCGGACGGCCCGGCGCGAGCCGATGCTCTTGCCGGTGCCGAGCGATCCGCGCCTCTCGCGGCTCAATCTTGACGAATTGCCGCCCGAACTCTCTGGGCTCGCGAACCTGGTGGGAGCCAGCGCTCGCACGATCACTCGCATCTTCCGGCGCGAGACCGGTATGAGTTACCAGGCTTGGCGGCAGAGCTGGCGGCTTCTGCGGGCGGTGGACTTGCTGGCCTCGGGAGAGAACGTGAGCGGGGTGGCCTTCGATTTGGGCTTCGCCAGCGACAGCGCCTTTATCGCCTTTTTCCGCCAGATGACCGGCGAAACGCCAAGGCGGTATCTGCGCGGCAGGACATGACCACATAGAAAGCCAAAGCATGCTCAGTTTCGAGGGTTCTCGTCGTGGGGGGCGAAGATGGCACCCGCCAACTTGCCACGGCGGAGGCATACGCGCCCTGAGCGAACGGCCTCTCTGAAGGTGGCATCCCCCCACCGCTGGGAGCTGACGGCAAGCCGAGGCCGGTCAGGTGCGGGAGCGCCGCTTCGGTAGACAGGTTGGCTCCGCTAGCTGCTTCCGCCCCTCAACCGTTCGCACGTACTCCACAGGGCTTTCCACTGGCGGCGCTGAAGGTGGGCACCGCGCCTCGCGTGGCATTCGAGGCGCGGTGCTTCGTCGAGACGAGCTGTTGACCCGTGCGGGACGGGCGACTGCGGGGCCCACCCGGCGTTCACCGTCATCCGCTCCATCGCGCGTACGGTGACGTAGGGCACGAAGCCCGCGGCGCGTGAGCGGGTGTATGCATCCGCGACGTGCGCGGAGTGCGTGGCGTAGTCGGTGGACTGGTGTCTGGCCACCAGCTTCGGCGAGGCCACGGCCCAGGAGCTGTTGGACACCTACGGCCGGCGCTTCACCACGGAGGAGACGTTCCGGGACGTGAAGGACCTCAAATTCGGAATGGGCCTGAAGGCGGTTCGCGTGAAGACGCCGGAGCGCAGGGACAGGCTGCTGCACATCTGAGGGGATGCCTCAGGGAATGCCCCGCATCGCGCAAGCATCATCCTGGCACCGGCGCCGACAGGCCCGTCATGACAGGAATGTCACGGCAATCCCGACTATGAGGCCAAGGGTGTGTCGGAAACCCTTGAAAACACCGGGGGTCTGGGTTGGCGCGGTCGTTGCTGATGCGGGGGGCACTGTCTACCCACCCCAAGGAGCAACGCCCCATGCAGAACTCCAGGTCCTGGCTCGCGGCCGTCGCGGCTGTCGCATTCGTCGCGACGGGCTGTGATTCCGATGAAGCTCCCGATGCGAAGAAGGTCGCCGACATCGCCGCTTCCCGCTCTGCGGAGACGCTGCGAGGTGTCAGCAGCAGCATGAAGACCGTGAGCGGCTTGTCGACGCTCAATGGCCTGGACGACGCGATGGCGCTGTTCGGTGCGGGCTTCGAGGGCGTGCCGCTTCCGGGGCGGCAGGTGGGCGACGAAGGCGAGGCGCTGTCCACCTTGTTCGACGCGGATGAAGTGGACGCGCAGGCGGGCGAGATGGAGCGGTTCCTGCGCGAGCGCGTCTTCACCGAGGCCAACGTGGAGTCCACGGAGGACAACGCCACCGTCTTCCGCTTGAAGGGCGAGCAGATCTGCACGGACGGCAGAGCGCCTGCGGACGCGGACTGTGTCCGCTTCGTGGATGATGCGCAGCTGCGCGTTCGCGCGACGAACCTGGGGGACGACTCCCTGGAACTGGAGTTGCTCATCGGCGCGAACCGCGCGGAGCCGCTGGCGCTGCGCTTCCTGCCGAAGACCGTCTCGCTGGTGGTGGACCTGGGCGGCCTGAAGAGCGCGGTGGAGCAGCTCGACGCCGAGTCGGCGGGGTTCCTGCCGAAGGTGATGGTGGGGCAGGTCGAGCTCAAGGCGACGAAGGAGGGCGAGTCGCACTGGATTGTCAGCGCCTCCATCCTGGACGCGCTGCGGCTGGAGCTGGCGCTGGAGGGGAGCACCTTCGCGTTCTCCTCCGCGCGGGCCGCGCCGCTCGTGTCGTTCGAGGCGGACGGTCAGGCGAAGCGCGCGCGCTTCTCGCTGGACCTCAACACCACGGAGGTTCGCCTTCCCTACTCGGGGTTGGCGCCGGCGCTGCGTGGCAAGGATTGGACGGTGTCCCTGGCCGGCATCTCGTACTCCGTCGAGGCGACGGAGAATCAGACGGACTTCGTGGTGAAGAACCTGGGCCTTGGCGACGCGCAGACCCACGTGAGCCTGGGGAACGACAAGCTCTTCGCGCTGGACCTCAACGAGCAGTCGGGTCGGCACTTCGACGTGACGCTGACGCGCGGGGCGGACGGCGCGCCGCTGCTGAAGGTGCAGCCGGAGTTCGACCTGGTGACGCGCTTCTACCTGGCTCCGCTGAAGGCGGACCCCGCGTCGGAGATCCCCGCGGCGTATGAGGACGCGACCTATCGGCTGCGTCTCAGCGGGGGCGCGGGGGGACCGAGCCTGCGCGCGGCGCCCGCCAACAGCGCCACGGGCTTCAAGGGCGGCCTGGAGGTGGTGACGGGCGAGCTGCTGCTCTCCGCGAATGACTCGCAGGTCGTCGTCGCCCAGGGGCAGTGCCTGGTGGGTGCGGAGCCGGCTTCCGAAAACGATGCTTCGCTGTTGTCGTACCTGCGGCAGGGCAGCTGCGAGTAGTCCTTCAACTCTTCGATGCCGCACGTGAGGGCCGCGCCCATTCCAAGGGGGGCGCGGCCCTCGTTTTTTCAGCGGGCGATGGGGGCTCACTCCGGTGGGACTTGTTCCTGGCGTGTGAGGACCACTTCCCGGGCTGCATCGTCGAACGAGAGCACGGTGGCTTCCACGCGGGCGTCGAGCGGGGGAGGGGTGGGGTTGTCGTGTGGGTGGTTCCAGGAATTGATTCGCCCGGGGAAGGTGACACCGATGTCGAGGTGACAGTCGAAGGAATCGCGCAGGATGACGGTGCCTTGGACCTTCGTTGCGACAGGAAGCCGTTCCTTCAGGTCCTCCCACGCCTGGGCTCGGTCCCGAGTCCAGTAGCGTCCGAGACGAGGGCGCAGTTGCTTCCGCCGGGACCAACGGTCCTGCGTCAGGACGACCCAGAACAGTCCACTGCCAATGAGCGGGCCGGGAAACAGGCCCAGGACGAAGCCCCCCACCGCGCCTGCCCCAGCGCCCAGGACGCCCGCCCATTGGTAGCCGAACACCGCGCCCACGCCGCTTCCAACAACGGCCCCTGTCAGGGATGAGCATTCAATGAGATTCATGTGCGACCCTCACGAGGCCACGAAGCCGTGGCCCCGGACCTTGTCTGGCGTGGTGCCTGTCATCCGCCGGAACATCGCGATGAAGGCGGAGGCGCTGCTGTAGCCCAGGTCGAGCGCGATGGCCTCCACGGAGTGGCCCTGCTCTAGCCGCGCGAGCGCCTTGACCACGCGCAGCCGCTGGCGCCACTCGCTGAACGACAGCCCCAGGTGCTGCTGACAGCGCCGCTCCAGTGTCCGCTCCGTGGTGTGCAGCACCCGCGCCCATTCGGCCAGGGAGCGCTCATCCTCCGGGTGCTGCTCGAGCGCAGTGAGGACCGGCTCCAGGAGCGAGTCATCGGACATGGGCAGGTAGCTCCCATGGGTGGGGGCCAGCGTCAGCTGGTCGATGAGCACCCGGAACAGCCGGCGCTCGGCGCTCGTGCGAGGCTGCGCCAGCTCATGCGCGCGGAGGTGCTCCAGCAATGACTTCACCAGAGGGCTCACCGCCAGCGCGCACGTCGTCTTGGGCATGCCCCGGCACCACGCCTGCGCGAGGTAGAGCGAGCAGTGGCTCGCCTCGAAGCGGTTCATGCCTCGGTGCTCCACGTCGGGTGGAAGCCAGATGCCGTACTGCGGTGGCGCCAGGTAGTGGCTGCCAGCCAGCTTGAGTTCCATCACCCCGCTGAACGCGTAGACGAACTCACCCCAGGGGTGCCGATGCCGGGGGTACGTCGCCGCGGCAGGCAGGCTCGCCGTCCGGAAATACACGGGGTGTGGAAGGTTTGTGGTGAAAGGAACCTGGAGCTGCTTCGCCATGGCGCCTTCTCGGGATGGGTTGTCGGAATCTCGCTATATCAATCAGCCCCGCCATGCGCAGGATGGTCGCATGAGTTCTCATCGGAAACCCGCGGACGGCTTCGCGCTCGCGAGCATGCTCGCGTTGTGCGCCATCTGGGGCATGCAGCAGGTGGCCGTCAAGCTGGCCGCTCCCCACATCCCCTCCATGATGCAGATGGCGGTGCGCTCGGGTGTGGGCGCGCTGCTGGTGGGGCTGTTGTGCTGGGTGCGCGGCGAGCGAGGGCTCTTGCGCCGTGGCCCCTGGCGTCCAGGGCTCGTGGTGGGCGCGCTCTTCGCCCTGGAGTTCCTCTTCGTCGGCGAGGGACTGCGCCACACCCACGCGTCGCACATGGGCGTCTTCCTCTACACCGCGCCCATCTTCGCGGCCCTGGGCCTGCACTGGCTCGTGCCTGCCGAGCGGCTGCGGCGCACGCAGTGGTTGGGCATCGCCGTGGCTTTCGCGGGCATCGCGCTGGCCTTTGGCGGTGGCTGGCTCCAAGGCGACATCAGCCCGGGCGTGCTCTGGGGCGACGCGCTGGGGCTGCTGGCAGGACTGGCCTGGGGGGCCACCACCGTGGCCATTCGCGTGTCGGCGCTGTCTGATGCGCCCCCCACCCAGACGCTCCTCTACCAACTGGTGGGCGGCGTCGCGCTCCTGCTGCCGGTGGCCCTGCTCACCGGTCAGGCCGGCCCGATTTCAATGGCGCCCATTGCCTGGGCAAGTCTGTTGTTTCAGGGCGTCATCGTCTGCTTCGCCAGCTATCTCACCTGGTTCTGGCTCCTGCGCCGCTATCTTGCCTCCAACCTGTCGGTCTTCTCCTTCATGACGCCGCTGTTTGGCGTCAGCGCGGGCATCCTGGTGCTGAATGAGCAGGCGGATGGCTTCTTCGCCGTGGGGGCCGTGTTGGTGCTCACCGGGATTCTCATCGTCAGTGGTTCGAGCCTGCTTCGGCATCAGCCCGCGCTGAAGACGGGGACGACCTGAGCCTTCTGCGCCGGATGGCACGGACTTCCGGGGCGGATGTCGGACCCGACGGCGCGAGGCACCTGGAGACGTCGCGGCGGGAGTATCTACGCTCCCTTCAACTGGCTCAGCGTGAAGGGCGTGCGGTCCCAGGTCCCGCCGGGCATCGCAATCTGGGATGAGGCCGTCGCCGTCGAGGGAACGCCGCTGGTGCTGTTGATGGTGAGTGAGCCCGCGGCCTGCGTGCTCGTTGATAGAGCGTCAGGTGCGCAACCTGGGTCTTCCCCTGGGTATTGAAGGTGATGCCCAGCCTGGCTGCTGCGCGTTGTATCAGGCACCACTCAAGGTCATGAGGCCGGGCGCCGATACATGAGGTCGGTGCGCAGCGCGTACTTGCGGCCCTGGGTGACGGTGGCGCCCTCGTGAAGCAAGCGGTGATTGAAGAGCAGCGCGCTGCCCGTGCGCGGCGTCACGGAGTGCCCAAGCGACAGGAAGTTCGTCGCGCCTCCGCCCGGACATTCATTGAGGTAGACCATGAAGGTGAGGAGGCTCCGCTCGTCGCGAGTCCTCACGAAGGCGCCGTCGAAATGCGGGGCGAAGTATTCACCCACGTTATACCGGTAGCAGCGCAGGCGCTCATTGGCACCACAGAGAGTCCACTCATGTTCGAGCCGGTGCGGCACATGCGGAGCGGCACGCTCGAACAACGTCTGCGCCAAGGGGACGTCGTCGAACATCACCCGGGAGTTGTTCCGGATATCGGGGCGCATCACGAAGCCCGCGGAGGTGGTGATGGGGGCCGCCGTGGGCCCCTCTGCTTCAATCCGTTCGATGAGCGCGGCGCACTCCTCCGCGCTGAGCAGGTCACCCAGGACGATGACGAGCGGGTTGTGCGTACCGAGCACATCATCCGGGTTGGGCAGAACGGGCGTCATGGTCATCGCGAGGCGGAATGAGGGGGCGGCCGCGGCCGGGCCGTGGGGCGGACTCTATCCCGGTTGACCCGCGAGCAACCGGGCGACGGCATCTGGCATCCATCCACGGGGTGCCTCCTGGGTGACTAGGTTTTCGCCGAAAGGCAGGCGCGGGTCAGGGAGGTTCATGCATGCCGGCGGTCCATCACAGGACGGTGGAAGTGGAGGGTCTCGAGATCTTCTACCGCGAGGCCGGGCCCGAGGATGCTCCGGTGGTGCTCTTGCCGCACGGCTATCCGTGCTCGTCATTCCAGTTCCGCAACCTGCTGCCAGCGCTCTCGGACGCATGGCGGCTCATCGCGCCGGACGCGCCGGGCTTCGGGTACAGCGCGACGCCGGACCCGAGTCGCTTCAGCTACACGTTCGACGGGTACGCACGCTTCCTGGAGCGGTTCGTGGAGACGCTGGGGCTCAGGCGCTACGCGCTGTACCTGCATGACTACGGCTCGCAGTTTGGCTTCCGGCTGGCACTGCGTGCGCCCGAGCGAGTCGCGGCGCTCGTCATCCAGAACGGCGACATCTACGTGGACCAGTTCGGGCCGAAGTACCGGATGCTGAAGGAGTCCTGGGCGAATCCGACGCCAGAGCGCCGAGCGAAGTTGATGGCCGCGGTGAGTGAGGACGGCTTCCGGGACGAGTTCATCGGCGAGATTCCCGAGTGCCTCGTCGACCGCGTCAGCCCGGATCTGTGGACGTTGTCCTGGTCCCTGGTGGAGCGCTTCGGCCGGAAGGAGAACCTGGTCCACCTCCTGGAGGACCAGCGCACGACGCTGGCGTGGATGTCCCGCTATCAGGCGTATCTGCGCGAGTATCAACCCCCGACCTTGATTCTGTGGGGGCCCCACGACGGCTACATGCCGGAGGGCGCCGGACGCGCGTACCTTCGAGACGTTCCGGCCGCCGAGCTGCACGTCCTGGACGCGGGACACTGGGCGCTGGAGACGCACCTGGACGAAATCGCGTCCCACATGCGGGGCTTTCTCCAGCGCGTGCATTCGGTGCACAGGGAGAGCAGCGCCTACCTCTTGTGAAAGCCGCGAGCGGTTTCGTCGGTGAATTCGAGACGCTACGCTGAGGTCCATGAAGGCGAACCGAATCGTCCTCGTGTCGGGCCCGTCAGGTGCTGGCAAGTCCACCGTGGCACGTGGACTCGCGGAGCAGTCTCCCCTGGCGCGTGCGGTCCACCTGCATGCCGACGATTTCTATGCCTACATCCGCAAGGGTGCGCTGGCGCCCTGGCTGCCAGAGTCCCACGCTCAGAACACCACGGTGATGAAGGCCCTGGCGGCGAGCGCGGCGAGTTATGCCGTGGACGGGTATGAGGTCATGGTCGATGGCGTCATCGGCCCTTGGTTCTTCGAGCCTTGGCTTGCCGCCGCCCGGACGCATCGGCTCGACTTGCGCCTCATCGTCCTGCTTCCGGGCGAAGCGGAGACGGTGGCGCGTGCCTCGAGGCGTGTCCACGCGGACGCACTCACCGACGCCGACGTGGTGCGCAACATCTGGCGCGGCTTCCGCGAGGTGGCCCTCCCCGAGGGGCATGTGCTCGACACCAGCAATCAAGACGCCGCGGAGACCGTGGGCGCTGTGCGCCGTGGGTTGACGGACGGGCGCTTCCGGCTGGAGTCACCGTAGGGCCTCGGTGCGTTCCGCGCGATCGTTGGCCCTCCAGCAGGGCCTTCAGTCGTTCCAGGCCCGCTGTGACGGCTTCCGCGTCCCGACCAAACGCCTCTGCGGACATACCGCGGCGGCGGATGATGCGCCTCTTGTGCAGGCGCATCATCCCGCAGCATCTCAGTACATGAAGTTCAACGCGACGATGTCGGAAGGGGTGAACTCACCGTCGGTGCCAGACGGGTAGCAGGTATTCATGATGGACCCGCCTGGCGTTGCCCCCGTTGGCGTTCCGGGGATGTGCAATGCGCCCGTGCCCGTCGGCTCCATCGCGCCACTGCCACAGCTGATGCTCGGGTTGAAATGGTCCGTGTGGCGGAGGCCCAGCGTGTGGCCCAGCGCATGGGTGATGACATGCTCATTCACGTCTACGCCGTAGCTGTTCAGGCCGGTGCCAATCGAAATCGCCCCATAGGGAAGTCCTCCTGAGGGAAAGCCCGCGACGTGACCACTCCCCGCCATGGTTTTCGCGGTGATGTTCGCGGTACAGCCGGTGGCCGGGCCTCGAACAAAGGTAATCCTGAGTCCCAAGACATTGTAGTTGGCGAGTGCCATATCGAGACCTTGGATGAGCCGGACATAGCTCCGGAACTCCGTCGTGGGATTGACGCAAATCCTCGTCACGCTGGAGCCGACGATGTTGGTCGTCATGTAGTGCTCTTTGCTTCCCTCTCCGCGCTGGAGCATCTCCCGGGAGGCCGTGAGTGGCACATGTGCGTCGCCCCCGACGTAGACGGCGTCATCGACGACGGTGATGTCGTCGGGGCGAAACCCTGCCTCGGTCAGATTGGAGAGGAGTTCAGCGTTCCCTGCATGGGAGTCGGGCCCGCAGCCGGACAGCAATACGCCACAGTTCAACATCAGGACTGCCGCTCTCTTGAACATGGTTCGATGGGCTCCTGTCGTGAATCGGGTTTCTGCGCTGCTCGCTCAAGCAAAGCATGGCGGAAGTCGAGGCGGCACCGTGCCTGGCCACTCCCTGGGTGACTCCCGTCACCCATCATGCAGGAGGCTGACCATGACGGGCCGGTGCGGCTTCCCTGCCACAGGCACGGGACTTGCTGTGGACTGTGGAGATGTGTCTCTCCAGCCTCACGCTCACGTGGGTCCTTTCCCTCCAGGAAAGTGCCGCGCCTTCACCGCCCAAGCCAGTCACGGTGATGACCTACAACGTCCTCTACTCCGCTCCCGAGGAGGACGTGCAGAAGTCGCTCGATGTCATCGAGAAGGAGGCGCCCGACATCCTGTGCCTGCGTGAGCTGACGCCGAGATTCGCCAGGGCCTTTCGGAAACGACTGGGGAAGCAGTTCCCCCACGTGCGGCTGGTGCCGCGAAAGGGAACCTGGGGTGTGGGTATCGCCAGCCGGTATCGGCTGCTGCGAACGGAGCACTTCCCCCAGACGCCACACCGGATGCCCGCGCTGGAGGCGGACGTCCGGCTCGGTGGGCATTGGGTGAAGGTGGCCTGTGTGCACCTGATGGCGCCAGGTGCCAGGCATCAGCGGGCAGATGACCTGCTCACTTCCATGGAGAAGAACGCGGTGCTTCGGAAGAGCCAGGCGGAGGCGCTGGTGCGGCGCTATGCGCGGTGGCGAGGACCGGTCCTGCTGCTGGGGGACATGAATGAAGGCCGCTCAGGCGAGGCCATGGAGGCCTTCGCCTCCGCGGGTTTCCAGCACGCTTGTGACGGGCCGGATGCCGCCTGCGGTGCCACCTGGCCTGGCTCTGCCTCCATCCTCCCGAGCGTCGTCGAAATCGACCATATCCTTGGCCGCGAACTTCGCCTGAGCGGTGCGAAGGTGCTGCGTGCGGGAGGCTCGGACCACGATGCGGTCCGGGCGACGCTGGACTTTCCACCGTGACGTTCCGTGGACCGGGGCCCGGTTCGCAGTTGTTTCATCGCTTGAGGCGACGGAAGGTGAGGGCACGGCGGGAAGCGCGCCGCGCCCACCAGGACTGTGGGCAGCCTGGGAGGGATTGGCTGCTGGCGCAGCAACGGGCCACCACGCCTTGATTTCAGGTCCGGCGTGCTCCGAGCCTCAAGCCTGGGCGCGCAGCACGCCGCCGAAGCCGCGCTCGCGGCCCAGGGCCGGAGACACGCCGGCTTCATTCACCGCTTCGCGCCCGGAGATGAGCACCGCCTTCACCGCGGCGTCGTTGCGGTTGACCAGGCGGACGAAGCCCCCGAAGTTCTCCATGGGCGCCTCGGCCACCTTGTCGAGCTTCGCGTCCAGGCCGTCGGGTTGGATGACCACCAGGTCCGCGCGGCGGCCCTCCGCGAGCACACCCGCATCCAGGCCGAACCATCCGGCCAGCTCCCCGGTCAGCCGGTGGACGGCGCGCTCCACGCTCATGAAGGGCTCGCCGCGCTTCTCCGCCTCGCGCACCAGCCGAAGCAGCCGCAGGGGGAAGTTGTAGTGCGCCATGTTGCGCAGGTGCGCCCCGGCGTCCGAGAAGCCCATGAGGATGTCCGGATGCCGGCAGATGCGCTCCAGCTCCTCGCGCCGGTCGTTGGCCATCACCGTGTACCAGCGCAGGGAGTCTCCATGAGCAGAGATGAGGTCCAGGAAGACGTCCACCGCGTCACGCCCCTGCTCCTTCGCCACCTGGGCGAAGGACTTGCCCACCACGCTGGCGTCGGGGCACTGGAGGATGCGCGACTCGTTGAAGTCCCGGTGGAAGGCCCGCGGAAGGAAGCGGTTCGTCCACTCGCGGCGGAAGCGGCTGCGGTACTCCGGCGTTCGCAGCAGCCCCGCGCGTGAGGCGGCGTCCTGGAGGTGGAGGGCGGCGGCGCCCGCGCCGAACTCCTCGAAGACGACCAGGTCGATGCCGTCCGCCCAGAGGTCGAAGATTTCGGGCAGGGCCTGCCACCGGAAGTCCGCCCCCAGCAGCCGGTTGGCCACCTGGGACAGCACGCCGATGAGGCGGTGGATGCCCCGGTTGGCGCGCGTGTCCATCATCGAGATGACGGTCGTCTTGAGGCTCGGGCGGAACAACCCGATGCTCTCCAGGAAGAACAGCACCACGTTCACCTTGGTGCTGATGTTGGGCACGCCCTGGAAGACACGGCCTCGTTCGCGGAGCAGCCGCGTCAGGCGGCGGTATTCGCTCCAGCGGGCATAGGTGGACGGCAGCGGGCGGCTGCGGATGTCGCGCGAGCCGCCCATCTTGTCCCACTTGAGCGTCATGATGGACAGGCCCACGTAGCCGAGCTCGAGCCCTTCGCGCACCAGGGACTCCATGGCGCGCAGCTCGTCCTCCCGTGGGCGCAGGCCGGGCTCCAGGCTGCGGTGCAGGCCCATGGTGTGGGCTCGCAGCGCGGAGTGTCCCAGGAAGGACGCCACATGGGGGCCCAGCGGCAATTGCTCCAGGTGCGTCAGGTAGTCGCCGAGCGTGTTCCACGTCTTGCGCTCCTCCAGCAGCGACCGGACAGTCTCGTAGGGAATGGCCTCCACGCGGCAGAACATGTCCGCCAGGTCCTCGGGCGTGCCCAGCGCGAGGCTGAGCGAGCAGCTTCCCATCAGCACCGTGGTGACGCCGTGTCGCACGGACTCCGACAGCGAGGGCGCCAGCTCCACCTCCGCGTCGTAGTGCGTGTGGCAGTCGATGAAGCCCGGTGTCACCCAGTGGCCGGTGGCGTCGATGACACGCGTATGCGGGGCGCGCGGAATCGGTGCTTCCGAAAGCGTGGTGACAGTGTTTCCCCGGATGCCCACATGGAGCTTGCGCGGGGGATTGCCCAGACCATCGAACACGAGGCCGTTCTCGACGATGAGGTCCATGCACGGAGCCTAGGCCCCGTCGATTGTCAGCTTCCACCCAGAAGACGCGCCGACAGTTCTCTCCCGCACATGCTGGCGTGGATGGCATTGCCTGGGCGCACCAGGGGAGCGCTCGGCCCCCGGGCAGCCGCTCCGCAGGGGCGTGACTACCTTGGCCTGCGGAAGGTGCGAACGCACCAAGAGCCAAGGAGGCGTGCAATGCAAGGCAAGGGTTGGAAGTGGCTCACGCTGGTGGGCCTGGGGGCGTCGCTCGCGGCGTTCACCGGGTGCAATGAGCAGTCCGCGCGGGAGAACTCGCGGCAGGTGGGCCGTGAAGTGGGGGAGGCGACGAAGGAGATTCAGGAAGGCGCCCGGGAGGCCGCGAAGGAAGCGCATGGCGCGGCCCGGGAGGCGGCCCAGGGGTTCAAGGAAGGCCGAGGCGGCTCGGGGAATCCCGACGCCGGAGTCGACGCTGATTGAGGATGCGCGCGAGGGACTGGTGCGAGGCTTCCGACGCTAGCGCCGCCGCCGCGGGGAACCCGTGCGTTGGGACGGCGCCGGGTCGGGCCTGGTTCGGGCGAGCCAGTCCTCCAGGCGCTCCGCGGCCTTCAGCTCGTCGGACAACTGGCTCCGTGCCTCCTCGGGAAGGGGCAAGGCCTGCAGTTGCTGCTTCAAGGCACGTCCCGTCGTGGCATCCCCCAGGGCAATCGCCAGCTCCATTCGGGCGGCCAGGGCACGAACGCGGTCCACCACGGGCGCCTCCGCCTCATACCTGGCGAGTCCGATGTCGAGCGCCCGCGCGGCGGCTTTGTCGTCATTCTTGAACTCACGCAGGATGCGCGCGTTGTCGATGGCCTTCGCCAGTCCCGTGAGCTTCTCGGAGCCGCCGTACTCCAGGTCCTCCGGCTCATCGCGCTGGATGAAGATGATGTTGTTGCCGGCGGGGTCAATCAGCGAGAAGCGGCTCTGGCCGGGCCTGAACCGGGTGATGCGAGGCCTGCCCGTGGCCAGCACCTTGCCGTACTTCGCGCGCAGCGCGTCCGTGAAGGCCCGGTGGTAGGGCTCCACCGAATCCACCATGACCAGGCAGCCACCCGAGTTCTCTTCGCTCGGGTCCAGGCTCTTCGCGCCCTTGCCGAAGTGCAGCTCGATGTCACTCCAGCGCAACGCCAGGTACAGGTACGGCTTGGTCATCTGGTACGTCACGGTGAAGCCGAGCGCCTGGTAGAACGCCAATGTTTCGTCAGCCGAGACGCAGGGAAGCAACGGAACAGTCGTTTCCTTCCCGCTGATGGCGGTGGCCTTCGTCTCATGGGTAGGCATGGCCCGATGATAAACGAGCGAGGTTGCCGGGGCACCTCTTCGCGTCATGCGCCAAGGTGCCTGTGCCTGCGTATGGCGGCGCTATGAGACGCACATGCGTGGCGGCTCGCGGCGCACGAAGCCGCTCAGGGCCGCACGACGTCCCGGATGAACCGGGTCAGCGCCTCCGCCATCTTCTGGTGTGTGGCCGCCGACGGGTGCCAATCCTCGCCAACGCCGTCCACGTTGGGATTCTGCACGGCCATGACGTGCCGGTAGACGCGGGCGTCTCCCTGTTGCTGTCGCTCTGCTACCAGCTCGGTGAGCCAGTCACCGACATGGACCGAAGTCGTCGTGCCGTTCTGCTCGAGCTGCTTGTGGCCGTCCGACATGCTCCCCAACGTGCAGACGAGATGGGCGCGCGGGTGGAGCGTCCGCAGCCGCGTGAGGAACGCGCGGTAGGCGGATTTGAAGGCCGCTTCGTCCGGAAGGTAGGCGTCGGTGCCGCTGCCGGCGAACGTGTCGTTGGTCCCCGCGTTGACGACAATCACATCGGGCGATGGGCCAGAGAAGTCCCAGGCGACGCCGTGGCCGGGGACCGCGAGCTCGTAGAGCGCGGGCACCAGGCCGGACGTGGACATGTCCAGGTTGCGGTACACCCCGTGGCCCGAATAGCAGATGAGCACCGCCTCCGCGCCCAGGTTCCCCGCCGTGAGCCAGGCATAGGTGCGCCGGGGGTTCTGGTTCTTCGACGTGAAGGTGGGCGCGGTCCAGGAGGGCGAGTCCGGGATGAGGGCGACGTCGCTGCCGTATCCACAGGTGACGGAGTCCCCAACGAACTCCATCCGGAGTCCCGAGCGGGCGGGCGGCTCCCGGAGCTCGCCATGGACTTCCAGCGCCACGAGCTCGCTGTGGCCGACCAGGGACTCGGTGCGCTTGATGAGTTCCACCGTGTGCAGCCCCACCTCCAGGCCGGTGGCGAGCAGGTAGCTGGACTGATGGCGGCTCACCGCGAGCTGGCGCGCGGGCGCCCCGTCAATCACGACATCGAAGTAGGTGGTCCCCACCTCGCCACCCTGGCCCGCGTCGTGGAGCTCCATCCGAACGGCGTCTCCCCAGAAGCGGGCGCGGATCGTCACCCCGGGGTGGGAGAAGACGACGCCGGTATCCGAACGGTACGTCCGGCCGAGGTACTGCACGCGTGCGTCGGAGGCGGGAATGCGCACCCACGCCAGTGCACCCGCGTCGGGCGCGAGCGGCGGGGTGTGCGAGGCTGACTTGCACCCACTCACCAGCAGTCCGACTCCCACGCTGGCGAGCAACAGGCCGCGCGCCAGGGCCGCGCCGATGCCACGCACCGCATGAAGGGTGTTCCTCATGCGCTCAGTGGATATCGCAAGATGGACACGCATGCGCTGGGGGAGCAGGGCACCCGGGCGTCCAGGGGCGGCAGCGCGGGCATCGGGCGCCGTGCCGACACGAGGCTCGGCACGGTGCCACACGGCGCGCTACGGGCCGGTCAGCCGGTGGAGCGGGACGGAGGGGCGGCTCCACGTCCCGCCGGGGAAGCTCATGTTCAGGGAGGACGGCATGGCGCTCGGAATGCCCGCCGCGCCGTTGGTGGTGAACGTCCCCGCGGGCGTCGAGCGATTGCTTCGTGGCCGTGCGAGTCCGCCGCCGGGCCTGGCGGCGTACGTCCAGGCCCGGGCCGCTGGCGGGCTCACCGGGCCTGGGCCTGCCGCGCGGCCTGGAGCGTGTTCGCCAGCAGCATGGTGATGGTCATCGGCCCCACGCCGCCGGGCACCGGGGTGATGGCGCTGGCAATGGGCAGGATGGCATCGAAGTCCACGTCCCCCACCATGCGGTAGCCGCGCGGCGAGCTCGCGTCGGGCACGCGGTTCTGCCCCACGTCGATGACGACGACGCCCGGCTTCACCATGTCCGCGGTGATGAGGTTCTGCTTGCCCACCGCGACGATGAGGATGTCCGCCTGCCGCGTGTAGGACGCGAGGTCCGGCGTGTGGCGGTGGGTGATGGTGACGGTGGCGTCAGGGCCCGGCGCCATCAGCAGCGACGCCAGCGGCTTGCTGACGATGAGGCTGCGGCCCACGATGACCACGTGCTTGCCCCGGGTGGGGATGTCCTCGCGCCGGAGCATCTCCATGATGCCGGCGGGGGTGCAGGGCACGAAGGCCCGGGGGTCTCCGACGAAGGCGAGCCCGGCGTTCACCGGGTGAAAGCCATCCACGTCCTTCGCCGGATGGATGTGCTCCAGGACGGCCTTGTAGGGCAGGTGGGCTGGCAGCGGCAGTTGCACCAGGATGCCGTGCACGGACGGGTCGGCGTTCAGCCGGTCGATGACGGCGAACAGCGCCTCCTTCGACACGTCCTCGGGCAGCGTCAGCGTCTGGCCGCGCATCCCCAGGGCCTCGCACGCCCGCGTCTTGCTCGCGACGTACGCCTGGCTCGCGGGATTGTTGCCCACCAGCACCACGGAGAGCCCGGGTGTCACGCCTGCGGCCTGGAGCGCCGCGACGTCCTGGGCCATCTCCGCCCGCATCACCCGGCTGATTTCGGTTCCATCGAGGGTCCGCGCCATGCGCGGCTTCTTACGCCAGATTCTCCAGGTTGGCGCAGCGCTTCTTCGCGGTGACCACCCCGGACGGTGTCCTGGAACACGCTCCCCGTCGTACCTCGCGGGCCCTGGATTCGCGGGGAGCAAAAAGAGCAGGGCCCGCGCGCACTCGGGGCTTGGGCGGCGAATGAAAGGGCGAGGACGGCGCGACGCCGGACCCGCTTCGCTTCCCGGAGAAACCCATGACGTCCATGCATTGTCGTGTTGCCACCACCCAGCGCGAGCTCGATGACGCGGTCCGGGTCCGCTGGGCCGTCTTCGGCGGAGAGCTGGGGTTGATGACGGGGTGGATGCCGCCGTCGCGTCGCGAGGTGAGCTGTTTCGACACGCTGGACACCACCGTGCACCTGGTCGTCTATGCGGACGCGGCCCCGGTGGCCACGTTGCGGCTGCTGCTGCCCAACCCGGAGGTGGCGGATGCCATCGGCGGACGGCTGGGGCTGGAGCTGGAGCAGAAGCTGGACCTGTCCGACATGGTCCGCCCGGGCATGGTCGTCGCGGAGACGTCGCGCTTCTGCGTGCTCGACGGCTGGCGCCACTCCGAGGCCGTCACCCGGCTGCACGCGGGCATCTACGAGGAGAGCCGGCGGCGCGGCGTGACGCACTGGATTGCATCCGCGAACCTGGACACGGATTCGCGCGAGGACGCGATGCTGTCCTGTCAGGTGGCCGCCTACCGGGGCTGGATGAGCCAGCGCTGGCGCGTGGACGTGCCGGAGCCGGTGGATGCACCCGCCATCCCCAGCAATCCCTACTACACGCCCATGGAGCGGCTGCGCGCGGAGCAGGGCCTGCTGGACGGCTTGCGCGTGCCGAGGGCGCCCACGCTCTTCGCCCGGAAGATGGGGGCGCGCTTCATCTCCGAGCCTCTCTACGACGCCAGCTTCCGTCGCTTCACCCTGCCGCTTATTGCCGCGCTGGATGAGATTCCCTCCAGCACCCTGGCGCGCTTCAACGCGCTGGCGCAGCACCCCCTTCGCCGCGCCGCCTAGGCCGCTGGCGCTTCTTCCTTCCCTTCACCTTCAACGCGCAGCAGCCGGGGACCGGAAACGGCCCGGAAACAGGAGACGTCCGTGAACACGCAAGTGCAGAACCCGACGCAGGTGGACTGGGTGGCGGTGTTGGCGCAGGAGGCCCGCGGGCTGGTGGCCGCGCTGGACGCGCAGCCCGACGCCCGTCGCCTCTTCGACGGCACCATCGACACCGAGGGCTACATCCACTACCTGATTCAGACCTACCACTATGCGCGCTGGAGCACGCCGATGCTGGCGGAGGCGGGCCACCGGCTCGAGCGCCAGGGCCGGCACCCGCACCTGGCGGAGCTGCTGGTGCAGAAGGCCGGAGAGGAACGCGGCCACGAGAAGTGGCTGCTGTCGGACCTGAAGAACCTGGGGTGCCCGGAGGTGCGTGTGGAGACCGCGGCGCGGACTCCCGCGGTGGACGCCTACACCGGCTGGAACTTCTTCACCTCCCGGTCCGGTGTGCCGACGGCGGTGCTGGGGACCGCGTACGTGCTGGAATACCTGTCCCAGACGCGAGCGACGGGTGTCGTGGAGCGTCTGATTGCGGCCGACATGATTCCGAACATCCGCAAGTCCGTCACCTTCCTGCGCAGCCACGGCGCGCTGGACGGGGACCATGTGGCGGAGATGGAAGCGGTGCTGCGGACGCTGACGGACCCCGAGGACCAGGCTGCGGTGATTTTCTCCGCCCGCGCCACGCGGTGCATCTACCCGGGCATCTTCCGCGAGCGCTGAGGGCCGCATACCTCCCCGGTGGTAGAGACAGTCCCGCGCCTGAAGGCGATCCTCCCCAGCGAATCGTCGTCCGCGAAGTGGGAGGCGTCTTCATGCGCTACATCACCCAGATCCGTCTCGAAGGAGGCGCGCTTCACGAGCACATTGCCCGCCTTCGCTGGAAGGAGGGCAACGAGGTGGGTGAGGGCAGCCGCTTGGAGCTGGTCCAGTGGCTCAAGGCGGGGGGCGATGCCCGGGTACAGACGTGGCCCCGGGACGTGAAGGTCGAGGTCATCGACGCCCGGCCTCCGTACCTGCGCACGAAGGCCAATGGCATCCTCACGGACAACCTGCTGGAGCTGCCGCGCTTCTGAAGCGCCGCCTCAGACGGGCTTGTTGAGGTGCGCCGCCTGGTAGAGGAAGTCCGTCCGGTTATCGACTTGCAGGCGGCGGAAGATGTCGCGCACGTGCGTCTTCACGGTGTCCTCGGAGAGGCCCAGCTCGCTGGCAATCTGCTCGTTGGACCAGTTGTGGAGCATGCCCCGGGCGATGTCGACCTGCCGGGCCGTGAGCTGCATGCGCATGGTTTCGGGGAGCGGAATCGATAAGGGAATCTCGTTCAGAATCAGGGCCCACTGCCGCGGGCCTTCGGTTTCGGGAAGCTCGACGAACCGCACCACGCGGTACGACTCCCCGTGGAGGGAGACCCAGAGATTGTTCTGGAGCTGCGCGTCCGGCGTCATCCGCGTCAGGGCCTCCAGCCGCTCCATGAGGACGAGCGGAATCCCCGAGGAATGAAGGTCCGAGGGCTTGAACCACCGCTCCAGCAGCGTGGCGGCCCGGCGTGAGCGCAGCACCTCGTGGGAGGGCGGCGCCACCACGACGTAGGCGGCGTCCGGCCGGCTGTAGAGCTCCTCCAGGAGCCGGGAGCCCGTCGAGGCCGTCTGCATGTCGCGGCAGTTGCGCACCGCGTTCAGCAGGTGGGGCGTGAGGCTCGTCAGGAAGGCGGCGTCCTTCTCCGAGAAAGCCAGCCGGCGGTCCCGGTAGAGCGTGAAGGCTCCCAGGAGTTGAGGATAGACGGGCAGGAGCACTGCCATGACGTGCTCCAGGCTCAAGTCCAGCTCCTTGCTGCGCTGGTAGAGCGCGCTGCGCTCCAATTCCTTGCGGGTAATCATCTCCGAGTCCCGGAGGACCACATTGGGCTGGGCGAAGATGGGGGCCCGCACGAAGTCGGAATCGACCCACTTGGAATACTCATCCAGGAGGGCCAGCCGGTAGCCGGGGACCAGCCATTGGAACTCGACGATGGGGCCCAGGTTGATGAGGCACAGGCCCACGTAGTCGGCGGGTGTCAGCTCCAGCAGGGGCTCCCGGGCGGATTCGAGCGCTTTGGGGAGGGACAAGGTGCTGTTGAGTGCCGCGATGACTTTGTCCCGGAGCAAGAATTCATGGGAGGAGAGATTCATCGACGCGAGCTTCCTTCCTGCCTGGTCAGGCAACCCTGCGGGTCCGTTTCTGTGTCAGGCCATTCAATAGGCTCCGACTGAAAGGCTGTCCCTCACCCCCCAGTGGTAGGCCCCGAGCTTGACAGGAGGCTCCCTCGTCTGTCGGTTGCCATGCAAGGGGCTGTCGATGGCTTGACAAGACGCGGCCTGCCCGGGCCGAAATGACAGGCAGGGCGTCAGATGAGGAACCACCCCTCAGGTTTCTGAGCAGGGCAGGTAGGAAACGTCGGCATTTCGCGACACCTGTCAGGCGCTCCCTGGTGTGCAGACGTTGGCATCTTCATTGCTGAAGTGCGGGCTCCCAACCGCAGGAGGTCTTGCACCCATGGATTCGAATCGCTTGCGTCTGCTCTTCTCCCGGGCCCTTCGCGCCTCGCTTCTGTCGCCCCTGACGCTGGCGGGATGTGATGGTGAGGTGGACCTGACGGGTTATTCGCCACCGGCTTGCGACAATGGGGAGCTGGCCATGACAGGCTTGTCTCCTGCGGCCGCGCCGGACTTCGTGCAACTGCGGAGCTTCCATGCGGCGGGCGAGCCCGCGGCAACGAGCCCTGCCTCCTCCGCGGGAACACCTTGCGCGACGGCGACCCAGCCCCAGACATGCCTGTCAGAGCTCGAGGCGTTGGCGCCTGCCCGTGGGTTCCGCGACGCCTGCGGCTTCATCTGCACCGACTATTTCCTCGCGACGACCCGGGGCGACGTGGTGTCTGCCATCGCCTCGCTGGAGGCCCTGAAGTCGTTCCTGGGGCCGATTGATACGACGCAGGAAGCCGCGCTGACTGCCTTTGCCGCGGGTTACTCAGTGCGCTGTGGCGGGCTCAAGTATGGGGCGGTGAAGGAGTTGGGCGACGGTGCGTTCGGCGTCGTCGGCACCAAGGGCATGGCGTGTGGCAAGGGGACGGAGTTGACGCAGTATGCCCTGCGAGTGTCGTCAACGGGCGAGGTGGTGGAGGAGGAGCGCAAGGTGTTGGCGCGGGGCACGGACAACTGTGCCGTGGGGCGCAGGCCCGAAGGACTGCGCTCAGAAGGCGCGGTGGCGTGTGACGATGTGCTGGGACAGCACTTCGCCGCCATTGCCCACCTGGAGGCCGCGTCCATCCAGGCCTTCCTGCTGCTGCGGGAGGAGCTGGCCGCACATGGCGCGGACCTCGCGCTGCAGGACGCGGCGCTGATGAGTGCCTTGGAGGAGGTCATGCACACGGAGGTCAGCGCCCGCCTGGCGGGGCGGCACGGCGTGACGCCCCAGGCGCCCCGGGTGGACGCGGCGGCGCCCCGCTCCCTGTTCGCGGTGGCGCTGGACAACGCGGTGGAGGGCTGTGTGCGGGAGACGTTCGGCGCGCTGGTGGCACGGCACCAGTCGCTCCATGCCCAGGACGCCGAGGTGCGCACCTCCATGGCCCGCATCGCGGAGGACGAGACGCGGCACGCGGAGCTCTCGTGGAAGATTGACGCCTGGGCGCAGGCGCGGCTGTCGGAGGAGGAGCGCGAGGTGCTCCGGCTGGCGAAGCAGCGGGCCGCGGCGGCCCTGCGCGAGGAGGCCTGCGTGCCGGTGAATCCCGTGCTCGTGTCCGAGGCCGGGCTGCCCCCTCCCGAGGTCGCCGTGGCGATGGTGGACACGCTCGCTCGGGAGCTGTGGGCCTGAGGTTCGTGGGACGGTGGGGCAGGTGATGTGCCCCACTCGCCGCGCCCACTGAGCACCCAGCGGGCGGCCCGGCATCTGGGCGGAGGCCCTACGGGGCAAGCGGCGCGGAGGGCTCGTTGTTACGCTCACCGGAGAGTGCCCCGGCTCAGGGAGTTTTCCTGGGGCTCTGGAAGGGATGAGGCGTAGGAGATGAGTCAGCAGCCAGAAGCCGTTCTTCGTGTGGAGCCGCTCGGGATGCCGTGGCGGACCCCGGATCCGTTTCTTTTTTGCGTCCACCACGACGACAAGTACCCCATGGGGAACGAGCGCCTCGGGCCGTCCGCCTCGCTGGCGGGCCGCAACCTGGGCCAGGACTTCGATGGGCGGGACGGCTGGAACATGTATCACGGCACCGTGGTGCCCGGTTTTCCCCAGCACCCGCACCGGGGATTCGAGACCGTCACGGTGGTGCGTCGCGGGCTGCTCGACCACGCGGACTCCCTGGGGGCTGCGGCGCGCTTCGGCGGTGGGGATGTGCAGTGGCTCACCGCGGGCGCGGGCATCAATCATTCGGAGATGTTCCCGCTGCTCCAGCGCGACCAACCCAACCCGGTGGAGCTGTTTCAAATCTGGCTCAACCTGCCGCGGGCGAACAAGCTCGTGGAGCCGCACTTCTCCATGATGTGGAACCACGTCATCCCGCGGCACGTCGCCCGGGACGCGGAAGGGCGCGCCACGGAAGTCACGGTGGTGGCCGGGAGCCTGGGAGACGTGAAGGCGCCACCGCCGCCGCCCAAGTCGTGGGCCGCGCAGGCAGCGTCGGACGTGGCCATCTGGACGCTCAAGCTGGCCCCGGGCGCGCGGTGGACGCTGCCGGCGGCGGCCCGTGGCAGCAACCGGATGCTCTACTTCTTCCTCGGCTCCAGCCTGCGCGTGGCGGGGCGTGCCATTCCGCCGTCACACAGCATCGAGCTGCGGGCGGACGTCGCGGTGGAGCTGGAGAACGGCGCGGACGAGGCGGAGTTGTTGATGTTGCAGGGCCGTCCGATTGGAGAGCCCGTCGTGCAGTACGGCCCGTTCGTGATGAACTCGCGGCAGGAGATTCAGGAGGCCTTCGCGGACTACCAGCGCACGGGCTTCGGGGGCTGGCCCTGGCCGGCAAATGGCCCGGTCCATCCGCCAGAGGAAGGGCGCTTCGCCCGGCACGGGGATGGACGCATCGAACGTCCGGCCTGAGCGGGAGCACCGTCAGCGGGAGTGCCGCTGCAGGGGCGCTGAGGCTTCCCATACTGGATGCGGCCGTGAAGCGGGGCGGAGCCATCCGCCGCCCTCGACGAGACGGCACCCCTGGAAGACGGACCAGGATGTGAGGCTGGCCTGTCGCATCAATGGGGCTGCGGGAGGGAGGGGCCTTGGCCACCCGGCGCGGTGGCAGTGGCGCGGACGGTGGCCAGGACTCCCGAGAGCAGCACGACGAGGGTTCCCGCGAGCGGCACCACGAGCAGCCCCACTCGCAAGCCCACGGCGTCGGCGACGAGCCCGACGAGCGGGGGCGACGCGAGGAACCCCAGCCGCATCAGCCAGCTGACGACGGTGAGTCCCGTTCCCGGTCTCAGGCCGGGAAGCTCATCGGCGCCGTGCATGGCGGCGGGGACCAGCGTGGCGACGCCGAAGCCCGCGAGCGCGAAGCCCGCGATGGTGCCCGGCATCGAGGGAAACAGGAGCGCCGCGCTCATGCCCAGCGCCGTGGTGGCCCCTCCGGCCCGAGCGACGGCGCGCTGACCGAACCGGTCCACCAGCCCATCGCCCAGCATCCGGCCCATGAACTGCGCGCCCACGAGGGCGACGAACCCGAATGAAGCGACGGCGGCCGTGGCGCCGAGTGTTCCGGAGAGGTAGACGGCTGCCCACGTCATGCCCGCGTCCTCGACGAGCGTGCCGCCGACGGCAATCAAGACCAGCGCGGCAATCACCAGCCAGATGCGCCCCGTTGGCTGGCGCCGTGCGGGAACGCTGTCCAGGTGCGCCGCCGCGGGCTCGGGCTCGACGGTGACGATGGGCTCGGGGCCGGGGAGCGTGTAGCGCAGCGCCATCAAGGACACCCCGGCGAAGAGCAGGGCGGAGAATCCCAGATGCAGGCCCCGGTGAAGGTTCAGTCCCGCGGCGAGTCCGCCCATGAGTCCGCCGACCACCGCGCCGATGCTCCAGACCGCGTGGAAGGAGTTGAGGATGGACCGGCCATGGAGCCGCTGCACCCGCAGCCCGTGGGAGTTCTGCGCCACGTCGGTGATGGCGTCCATGCCACCCGCGAAGAAGAGCGAAACGGCGAGCACCCACCATGACGATGCGAGGCCCGCGACGAGCACGCCCAGGCTCGTCAGCAGGGTGCCGGCGACGGCGACCCGTGAGGAGCGGAAGCGGCGGATGAGCGCTCCAGCGGCGAGCCCCGCCACCATCGCGCCACTGGGGAACGCGGCGACCGCCAGCCCGTAATGAGCGTTGCTGAGGCCCAGGTCGGCTTTGATCTGCGGATAGCGCGGCAGGAGGTTGGCGAAGATGGCGCCGTTGGTGAGGAACAGCACCGCGACGGCCGCGCGGGCCGCCCGGTACTCGCGGGGGACCCGTTGAGGGGAGGTGGAGGGCATGGCAGGTCAGGGGGAGCGCGAAAGAAGGCGGCGCACGGCGTCCCGGGTCAGGTCGCGGCTGCGGGGGGCGGGGTCGAGGCTGACGTGGATGAACAGTCCCTCAATCAAGGCGTCGAGCTCATGCGCCATCCTGGCGTCGACGAACCGCTCCAGCGCGGCGCGGCTGCGGCGCATCCAGTCGTGGGTGATTTGCCGGAAGGCGCGTTGGCGCGCCGCGAGCGTGTAGAGCTCGAGCGTGAGCACGAGCTCGTCCTGCCCCGCCGCGAGGTCGTCGTGCACGATGTGGACGATGGCGGAGACCAACGCGTCAAGGTCGGTGGCCGCGGCGATGCGCTCGGCGAACCGCTCGCTGATGCGCTGGGCGAAGCGGCTGAACGCCTCGTGCAGCAGTTCGTCCATGTTCGTGAAGTGGTAGGTCATCGAGCCCAGGGGCACGCCCGCGCGCTCGGCGACCCGGCGGTGCGACGTGCCGGCCACGCCCCCTTCGGCGATGACCGCCAGCGCGGCATCGATGATGCGATCCCTTCGCTCGGGGTCATGTCTCCGTGTGGCCACGTGGGTCTCCGGGGATGCGGCAGGAGGCATGAGGCCGCGAGGTGTCGCTGGCGATATGTACGAACGTACATATCCCGTTATTCCGCCGGGCCGTGGCGCTTCCCTGGTGGGTCGCCGCGCGAGCGCTTCGAGGGCCGCGGCGCGGTCTTCCCTCGGGGTGCCTTGGGCGGCAGGTCACACGCTGCCTCAGGGTGGGCCTGAGGCAGCAGCGGGCAGTTCCGAATTCTCAGGCCGGAGGGCGACACCCAGAATCAATGCGTCGCGTGTCCCTCACCCGCCCGGATCTCCCCTCATGCCATCGTCCGACAGCCTTCTGGTGACTGTTGCCGTCTTCGTGCTCGCGGGCCTGGTCAAGGGCATGGTGGGGCTGGGCCTGCCCACCATCGCCATGGCGCTGCTGGCGCTGGTGATGCCTCCCGCCCGAGCGGCGGTCCTGCTCATCGTGCCCTCCCTGGTCACCAATGTCTGGCAACTCCGACCCTGGTCGACCTTGGGGCCTTTGCTGCGGCGACTGGCGCGGATGCAGGTGGGCGTCTGCGTCGGCACGCTCGTCGGAGCGTGGGTGCTGGGCGCGCCCGTGGGCGCGTGGGCCACGGTGTCCCTGGGCGTGGCGTTGGTGGCCTATGCGGCCTGGGGACTCAGTGGGGCCCGACTCCCGGTGGGACCGGTGGCGGAGGCGCGCCTGGGGCCCTGGGTGGGCGCGCTCACCGGCTTCGTGACGGCGGCGACGGGCGTCTTCGTCATCCCCGCGGTGCCGTATCTGCAAGCGTTGGGCTTCGAGCGAGAGGAGCTGATTCAGGCCATGGGTATCTCGTTCACGGTATCCACGCTGGCCCTGGCGGCGGGGCTCTACGTCAACGCCGCCGGCGCGGGGACGCAGCTGGGCCAGTCCCTCCTGATGTTGCTTCCGGCGCTCGTCGGGATGCAGGTAGGGCAGTGGCTGCGCCAGAAGCTCTCACCCGTGCTGTTCCGGGCGTGTTTCCTGGTCAGCTTGCTGCTCCTCGGGATGCACATGGTTGCCCGCGAAATGCGGGTGGGGTGAAGGTGCTGGGTCCTGGGCCGCGGACAATCGCCATGAAAGTGTCACCGGCCGGGTAGGAAGGCGTAACCGGGCTGTCATTCGCGCCCGACACCATGCTGCCTTCCGAAAGGCACCTGGGAGCGGTTCATGCGATTGAAGACGGAGCTGGAAGTGCGCAGGGGGGCGCGTTCGTCGAGCCGGACGCGTTGGTTGACGGTGACGTGGATGGCGGCCAGCGTGCTGTCCGCGTGTGGTGATGACGATGCCATCGACCCTGGCGAGCAGCCCGCGCCGCTGGACCTGACCATCCTCCACATCAACGACCATCACTCGCACCTGGCGGGTTCCAGCCTGGAGCTGAACGTGACGAACGCCGCGGGTGACACCGTGGCCGCGGAGGTTGAATCCTCGGGTTTCGCGCGCGTCACGTCCGCGATGAAGGAGCTGGCGGCCGGAAAGGAGAACGTGCTCAAGCTCCACGCGGGTGACGCCCTCACCGGCACGCTGTACTTCAACCGCGCGGGCCAGATTGGCGAGGCCGACGCCGCGATGATGAACACGGTGTGCTTCGACGCCTTCACCCTGGGCAACCACGAGTTCGACAAGGGCGACACCGAGCTGAAGAACTTCATCGACCATCTGCATGCCGGCCAGTGCCAGACGCCCGTCATCAGCGCCAACGTCCAGTTCGGTGCGGGCTCCGCCCTGCACACCTCCAGGGCTGCCGGCTACGTGGAGCCCTTCACCGTCGTCGAACGGGGTGGCCAGAAGATTGGCCTCGTCGGCCTGACGATTGCGGGCAAGACGAAGGAGTCCTCCAGCCCGGACGCGGACACCACGTTCGAGGCCGAGGTGCCCGCCGCCCAGCGCGCCATCGATGCGCTGCGCGCCCAGGGCATCAACAAAATCATCGTGATGAGCCACATCGGGTACCAGCTCGACCGGACCATCATCCCGCAGTTGAGTGGTGTGGACGCGGTCATCGGAGGTGACTCCCACACACTGCTGGGGCCTGCCGCCATGGAGACCTTCAACGTCGGAACGCCCGCGGGGCCCTACGCGGAGTCGCTGCGCAACCGCGACGGCGAAACCGTGTGCCTGGGGCAGGCCTGGCAGTACTCGCAGGTCGTCGGAGAGATGACCCTCCGCTTCGACGCCGAGGGCGTGGTCACCTCATGTGGCGGCACGCCCCACGTCCTCATCGGCAATCAGTTCTCCGTTGACGGGACGCCCGTCTCCGAATCCGACAACGCCGCGATGCTGGCCAGCGTGGCCGCCAGCGGCTTCCTGCGGGTGACGCAGCCGGATGCCGCCGCCGCGCAGGTGCTGGCACCGTTCCAGGGTCGGATCGACGAGTACAGCCGGACGGTGGTGGCCACGGCGGACGACGAGCTTTGCAATCGTCGCGTGCCGGGAAACACGGAGCCGGGCCGCTCCAGCGTGAGCTGCAACGCCCTGGGCGAGGTCCACACTCGGGGTGGCGACATCCAGCAGCTGGTGGCCCAGGCCTACCTGGAGGTGGCGAACGCGGATTACGGCGGCGCGGACATCACGTTGCAGAGCGCGGGCGGCGTGCGCCGACCGCTGCAGGGACCGGTGACGGCGGCGGACGTCATCGAGGTGCTGCCCTTCGGCAACATGCTGTTCCGGCTGGACGTCACTGGCACCGAGGTGAAGTCGATGATTGAGGACGGGCTGCACGCCACGTTCCGGGAGGGCGGCACCACGGGGCCCTATCCGTACACCGGCGGTCTGCGTTTCGACGTCAACGCCGCCCAGGCTCGCGGCCAGCGCGCCAGCAACCTGGAGGTGCTGGACCAGACGACGGGCCAGTGGAACGAGCTCCAGCCGACCGCCACCTATCGCCTGTTCGTGCTGAGCTTCAATGCCACGGGGGGTGATGGCTACGTGACGCTGGCCAACGTGCCGGCCGAGCGCCGCTCCGACATCGGCGTGCTCGATGCCGACGTCCTCCAGACGTACATCGACCGTCAGGCCGAGCGCGAGCCCGGCACGAACCTGCCCGTCCTGCGCAAGGTGGATGCTTCGCTCTACAGCACGAAGTCGTTCGTCGAGTAGCGCGTCGAAGGAGCGCCGTCCCGCCCACCGTCCGCTGCTCGGCGGTCCCTTCAAGCAGGCACCCACCGATGAACGGTGACGAAAGGTGTTCTGGCCGTGCCTTTCGTGCTCGCCCGGTTTCTTGCTGGCCTGCGACGTGGCCTTGCGAAGTGGAAGGGCCGCCACGGTGGCGGGCATGCAGGCGGCCCTTGGCTCGCGGCGCCGTGGGTGTCCCCTGCATTCCGAGGGAGGCGTGCCCACGCTCCGGAAGAACCCTGTCGGGGCGTGAGCTCCCCGCCCACGAGGACTCTCCATGAAGACATCCATTCCGTCGCAGATGAAGGCCGCCGCCATCGACCGCTTCGGTGGGCCGGAGGTGCTTGGCGTGAAGACGGTGGCCGTTCCGGCCGTGGGCGCGGGAGAGGTGCTCATCCAGGTGGAGACCGCGGGCGTCGGCAGCTGGGACGCGGCGGAGCGCGAGGGGGAAATGGAGCTGCTCAAGCCTGGAAAGTCATCCTTCCCCTATGTGCTGGGAACGGATGGGGCCGGCACCATCGTGGCGGTGGGCGAGGGCGTCACGTCCCGCAAGGTGGGCGACCGGGTGTACGGCTCCGGCTTCCTCAATGACAAGGGCGGGTTCTTCGCCGAGTACGCGGTGGTGAAGGCCGAGGACACGGCGCTCGTGCCGAAGGGCTTGAGCGCGGAACAGGCGGGCGTCCTGGGCGCGGATGGAATCACGGCGCTCCAAGGCGTGCAGGACGCGCTGAATGTTCGTCAGGGCATGACGCTGCTGGTGTACGGCGCGAGCGGCGGTGTGGGCCATCTGGCGGTGCAACTCGCCAGGCGACTGGGAGCGCGGGTCCTGGCGGTGGCTTCGGGCTCGGACGGCGTGGAGTTGGTGAAGCGCCTGGGGGCGGAGAAGGCGGTGGACGGGCGGGGTGGTGATGACGTGGCGAAGGCGATTCGTGACTTCGCGCCGGACGGGCTCGACGCGGCGCTGGTGCTCGCGGGCGGCGAGGGCAGGGCCTCGGCCCTACAGGCCGTGAAGAAGGGAGGCCACATCGCCTACCCGAATGGCGTCGAGCCGGAACCACGGGCCCCCGAGGGCGTGAAGCTCACCGCGTACAATGGCGAGTCGAATGCTGACGTCCTCGCGCGCCTCAACCGGCTCATTGAAGCAGGGCCCTTCCATGTCGAAGTTTTCCAGGTGTACCGGCTAGACGACGCGGGCCGCGCGCTCGAAGCCGCGAGCAAGCACCATCTGGGCAAGCTGGCCCTGCGCATCCACTGAGCCGCCGCGCGCCGCGCCAGGACGCTGGCGTGGGCTTCGCGGCCGCCGCTGCTGGAGCCGGGCGGAGGGGCCCGTCCGAGGTTAGAATCCGCGGATGAACTCCAGCCCATCCAGCCGGTCGTCCGTCGTCGTGGCGGAGCTGGGGCCCACGAACACAGGGAAGACCCACCGGGCCATCGAGCGCATGCTCGAGCACGGATCGGGCATCATGGGGTTGCCGCTCCGCCTGCTCGCCCGCGAAGTCTATGACCGGGTGACCGCTCGGGTGGGTGAGGGTCGCGTGGCGCTGATGACGGGGGAGGAGAAGCGCGTGCCCCCGCGCCCCGACTACTGGATTTGCACCGTCGAGGCGATGCCGACCGACAAGTCCGTCGACTTCCTCGCGGTGGATGAAATCCAGCTCGCTGCTCACCGTGAACGCGGGCACGTCTTCACGGATCGACTGCTCCATGCGCGGGGACGCAAGGAGACCTGGTTCCTGGGCGCGGACACGATGCGTCCCATGGTCCAGACGCTCATCCCCCATGCCTCGGTGAAGCGCGCCACGCGTCTGTCACAGCTTCGTTATGCCGGGCATCGCTCCCTGAAGAGTCTCCCGCCGCGGTCGGCGGTGGTCGCGTTCTCCGCGGACCGCGTCTACGAGTTGGCCGAGTCGCTGCGGCGCCTCCGGGGCGGCGTGGCCGTGGTGCTGGGCGCGCTGTCTCCCCGGACGCGAAACGCCCAGGTGGCGATGTACCAATCCGGAGAGGTGCAGTACCTGGTGGCCACGGATGCCATTGGTATGGGGCTGAACCTGGACCTCAACCACGTGGCCTTCGCCGCGCTGTCCAAGTTCGACGGCGCCGACCAGCGCGAGCTCTACCCGGACGAGCTGGCGCAGATCGCGGGCCGCGCCGGCCGCCACTTGAACGACGGGAGCTTCGGCACGCTGAACACGTTGCCGGAGCTGCCGCCGCGGGTGGTCTCCGCCATCGAGACGCACCGCTTCCCGGCGGTCCGGAGCCTCATCTGGCGCAATGCCGCGCTCGACTTCTCGAGCCCAGAGGCCCTGCTGGATTCACTGGCGCGCGCGCCGGGCCACAGTGCCTTCATCCGGGTGGAGCGCGCGGATGACTTCGATGCGCTCAAGGACCTCTCGCGTCTTCCCATCATCCAGGACCTGGCCACCGGGCCGGCCATGGTGGAGCTGCTGTGGCAGGTCTGCCAGATACCCGACTTCCGCAAGGGGCTCTTTGGCCAGCATGTGGCGTTGCTGCGTGAGACGTTCCTGCAACTCACCGCGGGGGACGGGAAGCTGGACGCTGGCTGGCTGAACAAGCAGGTGGCTCCGCTCGACGACGTGTCCGGAGACATCCACACGCTGATGGACCGGCTGGCGGCCATCCGCATCTGGACGTACATCAGTCATCGGCCGGGGTGGCTGCACGAGGCGGAACACTGGCAGGAGCGGACGCGCGGCATCGAGGATGCGTTGGGGGACGCGCTTCATGAACGGCTCGTCGAGCGCTTCGTGCAGCGCGCCGCGAGGCGCAGCACGCGCCGCTTTGTGAAGGCCACCGCGCGCCCTCCGTCCGGTTCGGCCAGTCCCTTCGCCAAGCTGGGGCAGATGCTGGAGGAGTTGCCCGGCGCCGAGGGCTTCGCGATGACGGAGGAGCAGTTCGTCCAGCGGGTGGTGGACGCGAGCCATGATTCCTTCCAGGTGGATGCGACTGGCGCCATCTCCTTCGAAGGTGAGCCCCTGGCACGCCTCGTTCGCGGGACGGACCGTCGCTCTCCCTTGCTGGCACTGGCGGAGCCGGAGGTCTGGACGGGCGGCGCGCGGCAGCGGCTGGAGCGGCGTCTGCTCGCGCTGGCGCGGGACCTCGTCACCGAGGCCATGGGCGGCTTTCCCGCCGAGTCCTTCTCCGGAGCGGGGCGCAACGCGGCGGCGCGTGGGCTCGCGTATCGCCTGTCCGAAGGACTGGGCGTGATTACGCAGGGCGAGGCGCATGAGCAGTGGCGGCTGTTGGATGAGGAGGCTCGCGCGCGCTTGATGGAGCAAGGCGTCTGCCAGGGACACCGCTTCGTCTACGTCGCCGAGGCCCTCAGCCCGCATGCGCTGGAGCGGCGCTGCATGCTGACGTCGCTGTTCCTCCAGCGGACATGTCCCACCGGAGTGCCACGAGAACCCGTGCTTCAGCTCTCCGAGTTGGACCGCCGGGACGCACGTGCCTATGGGTACGAGGTGCTCGGGAGCGTGGTTCTGCGCATCGACATCGTCGAGCGGCTGTGCGAGGCCCTGCGCCACCCGCACGGGGGCCGGCAGGTGCAGGCGCTCATGCAGGAACTCCGCTTGGAGGGAGCGCTCCGGGCCCGGGTGCTTCGCGAGCTGGGAGGCGCCACGGGAAACCCTCCGCCGCGGCGGCGCCGTCGCCGACGTGGCGGCGTCGCGCAAGTGTCCGGCGCGAGCAGCGCTCACCCAGGTTCGCCTCGGAGCGGGGCCTCGGAGCGGGAGGGACGTCGGCCCCGGGAGGGGGCGGTCCGGAATGCCACGGCGTTTCGAGACGGACCCTCGGAATCATGAGGCGCTGGTGCCCCCGTCGGCGTCGGAGCTCCTCGTCTGAAGGGGCGGCTCGCCTCCGCCAGCCTTCGAGCGCTGGTGGCGCTCATCCGGGAGCGGAGGCGAGGCCCTGCTTGGGGCTTCAGGGGACAGCGGCGCTCAGTTCGCGTCGTGCCCGTGCGGCTTGTGTCGCTTCGAGGGCATGAACGTCAGGGTGGCCGCATTGGCGCCGCCGCCACTCCCCGCCGGCACGAAGACGTCAATGAAGTCCCCCGTCTTCCCGCTGAAGCGCAACACCGTGGCCGGGAGGAAGTCCGGGATGTACAGGTTGCCGTCGGGACCGAACTCCATGTCCACGAAGTCAGTCAGGCCACCGCTCCCCGACTCGACGAAGACGTCGATGAAGGCGCCTGTCTTGGCGTTGAAGCGCAGGACGTCATCTCCAGCCGTGGTGCCAACGTAGAGCTTGTGGTCCTTGCGAATGGCAATCGTCACCGCGTCGATGTCCGGGATGAAGATGGCACCGGGCTGTCCGGCCGCGGGGAAGGGCGCGCCATTCTCGTCGTAGCGCACCACGTTGTTGCCGATGATGCTGACGACGAACAGGTTCCCCTTCTTGTCGAACGCCATCTTCTGGGGAACGAGCAGTCCGCCGCCCGAAGCGAACACGTCGATGAAGGCGCCTGTCGTCCCGTCGTAGCGCAGCACGCTGTTGGTGCCGCCAAAGCTGTCGGCGACATACAGGTTGCCATCAGGACCGAAGATGAGGCCGCCGGGGAAGCCCAGCCCGCCACTGCCCACGGGCACGAAGATGTCGATGAAGGCGCCCGTCTTCCCGTTGAAGCGCAGCACCTCCCTGCTGGCGAAGCTGGCGATGTAGAGATTGCCGTCAGGGCCGTAGACGAGCTCCTGCGGGTTGTTGAGCCCGCCGGCGCCAGGCGGGATGAAGACGCCCACGAAGTCGCCCGTCTTCCCGTCGTAGCGCAGCACGCTGCTGTTCACGTTGTTGCTGACCAGCAGGTCGCCTCCCTTCTTCTTCCGGACCTTCACCTTCACTGAATCCAGGCCCCACTGTTCGTTGGCCTCGCCTCGAGGCGGGTCCGCGAAGCGGAGTGTCAGCCGGTCTCCGGTGTGCCGGAAGGTGAAGGACAGGGGGTAGATGGCGTCCCCCTTGCTGCCATAGCCGGACTCGTCCTGGTACCCGAGCTTGCCCTTCATCGATGCGCCGGTGAGGCCCGGGTGGCTGCCTTGGAGATAGGGCTTCGGGTACGACTGCTCGTAGCGTGCGTCGAACGGCGCGTCGTCATTGGAGAAGGTGGCGTCCAGCAGGACGGGACCATCGTCCACGCTCGCGACCCAGCGGTCTGGCCCCTTCGTCGTGTCGTTACCGTCCCACGACTTGAGGACGAACAGCTCCAACTGGACCTCGACCTCGTCATGGTCCGGCAGGCCGGCCAGGTTGAGCGTGACTTCCTGTTCGCTGAAGGGCCCCAGGAACTTTCGTTCTCCCTTCGGCGTCCGGGACACGGTGCGGTGGCTCCACTCGGGGCCCGCGCCTTTCCCGAAGTTCTCTGAATAGACTTTCTTCTCCGCGTTCTTCCACTGTGCTTCGACGCTTTCCTGTTCGACAGACTCCGACGCCGCCTGCTCCGCGAAGCTGTCTGCCTGCTCGTCGGGTCCTCCCATGCATCCAACCAACCACCACGCCGCGAGTGCTGCACAACCCAGCCGCCAACCCTTCATGAGCTGCCTCCCCTTTGACGCGAGGCCCAGGGTGCGGACACGACGGGAGGGCTGCCATTGACTGGGAGGGTTCCACGCGTCCGGGCACAGGACGCTTCAATGCCCGGCAATCCGGAGCCGGAGCTCCGGGATGCGCCGCTTCATGCGCGGGGAGGGCCAGGCAGGGGCTCGGGCGCCGGGCCTACCCGCTGTGCCCGCTGCACGCGACAACGGCTTGCCGCCGGGGCCAATGGGGCAAGGCCCGCCGACGCAGTCCTCGAAGAGGCAGAGGACGCCCGAGGAGGGACAGGGTTTTTCTCCACGCCTGCGGCTGCGGCGGGCGTCCGCAGCGCCGCGACCGAGCACCCCAGTGGCATGGCGGTGCTCAGGCCAAGGATGGCGGAACGCTCGTTGCCGCTATTCTGCTGTCGGTGCGCTGGTATGGATGCCAATGCTCAGTCTCTCGCCGTGGCGGTCTTGGTGCTCCGGCCCCGGTTCATGCGGCTCTTGGCGAGCTTCTGGAAGGAGCGGGCATCGGAGTCGTTGGGGCCGGGCATGGCGCGATAGAGGGCTTGCGCCGCATCGGGCAGGCCGAACGCTTCCGCCAGACGTGCGCGGGCATAGAGCATGCCTGGAGTCAGTTCTGCGGGGGTGTGCTGGGCGAGTGCGCTGTCCATCAGCTTGCGCGCCTCTTCCAACTTCCCAGTCTCTACGAGGAGCGTGGCCAGAAGCGACAGGGTTTCGAGGTCGTCCACCCGGCTCATGCGAACGGCTCGCTGCGCCCACTGGACGTCGTCCGCTGTGACGCGCCCACGCAGGAGCGCCGCCCAGGCCAGCGTCCGGTATGCCTCCGCACCGGCGGCTCCCTGGTCCACGAGCTGCTTTCCCGTCCGGCCCACATCGTCCCAGTGTTGTTCGTTCACCGCCGCCACCAGCAGCGTTTCCATTCCGAGCGGGTCGGTGTGCAGCAGCCCGAGTCGGCGGTCGGCTGCGTCGCGGAGCGACCGCCAGCGGCCTCGCTCCACCAAGAACTCTCGCTTCATGTTGAAGGCGTCCTCGGACGCGGGGACGTCCTCACGCACTTCATCCAGCAATGCCTCTGCGTCCGGGCCTTTTCCGGCTGCCTTCAAGGCCACGGCCAGGGCCATCATCAGCCGGTGACGCTCGACTCCCGATGCGAAGGAGGCTTGGGAGCGCAGCGTCTTCAGCACGCGTGCATCACCCGTGTTCGCGCCCAGATAGGCGGACGCGGCACGCAGGTGGGTGACGCCCTCCATCCCAGAGAAGCCCTTGAGGGTACTCACGAAGGAGGCGAGCGGAGAGAGTCCTTCGGGAGGAATGTCGCGGGTGTCCGCCACCGCCCAGCGAATCCACTGGATGGCTTCCTTCAGATGGCCCGCGTCCAGCCACCTCAAGGCTTCCGCGCCAAGCGGGCGCGGGTCGCTCGCGGAGGCCAGCAGCTTGTACTCCTTGTTCTCGCGCACCACGTACCAGGCGTCCTCGAACGTCTGGTCGCCCAGCAGCAGGTTCAGGCGGACGCGATACCCGACCTTCTCTTGCCCGTCGGGCTTCAGGTCGAGCGCGGACACCGCGAGCTCCGCCCGGAACTTCGCATCCGTCACGTTCCAGAAGGACTTCGCATGCCGCGATGCATAGGCATGCAGGGCCCGCAGCTTGCGACGAAACTCGCTGTCGCTCCGGTCCCTGGATGAGAGATGCGGACGAATGGCCTCTTCGAACGCGCGCTCGTCATGGGCCGTCCATGCGGCCAAGACCACACTGCGCACCAGCGCGATGGCGCCTGCGTCTTTCGCCTTTTCCGGCCCGCGGCGAGACTTCCGGGCGAGCTCTAGACGGAACTGGAGGTCGGGGTCGTAGGTGTCCTTCAGCGCGGCTTCGAAGAGGCGCGCCGCGGCATCGGCGTGGCCCTTCGTGAGCAGATGGTCTCCCGCGAGCGTCAGGGCCTCGCGCCGCGAATCCAGCCCCTCGAACTCGCGCTCCGCCAACGCCAGTGCGTCGGCCGCACCCTTCAGTTCGGCGGTCGTCATGACCATCACCCGGCCCCTGAGCTCGGACGGCGCGGCGACGCGCGCGGCCTCCAGGGCCTCTGTCGACGCCCCTGCTCGGAACAGGGCCGTCATCAATCGGTCATCCACGTTGCGAGCACGGAGCGTGTCGCGCAGATGGCGCCACGTGGTGATGGCTTCGGTGAGGCGCGCGCCCTGCCCGAATCGCTCCCCGTGCGCGTTGTGCTCCAGCATGTCGGCCAGCAGGATGTTGGCGGCGACGTTCTCCGGTTCCAGGCTGATGGCCTTGCGGCAGGCCGCCACTGCGCCCTCGAAGTCGGCGCCGGGGTGGCGCAGCCGTCCGTGGAGGTCATGTTGAAGCACCCACGCCAGGACGTGGTGGGCCAGAGGGGAGTCCGGACGCTGCGTCACCGCGCGGCGGGCCTCCTCCCGCGCCTGTCCGCCGAAACCGAGCCGTAGCAGGGTGCCCGCGTACCGGGCTCGCACCAGCGCGGAGTCCGGGCGAGCGGTCAGCCATCTCTCATACACGGCGAGCCCGTCCCGGACGCGGGCGCCCTCGACGAGCCGCGAGCCACGGTCCTCGAACTCCACTGCCTGGGCTTCCCGTCGGACCAGGTCCGCGAGCGCGGTTCGGAACGCGTTGACCTCATCAGGGGTGTAGCGACGCTTGCCCGAGTCGAACACGTAGGTGGCGGACAGTCCGCCATCCTGCTCACGCATGTATCGAAGAGAGAGTGAGGCGGGCCCCAACGCCAGCGTTTCGTCCCGGGGAACGGCGTTCACGGCGAACCCGCGGGGCGGCTTCAGGCGGTAGCGTGCCTCGGCGCGGTAGGCCACGGGCAGCACCAGGTCGGCCTGTCGCCGGGCGGGAGGTGGCCGGACGCGGCCGAGTTCATCCGGCAACAGGTCGCGGACGTCATCCAGCGTGTCGGGAAGCCAGGCGAGGGGGGACTCGATGCGCAGTGGCACCTGGACGCTGCGCCAACTCGTCGCGGCGAAGCGAGCGGAGGCGATGTCCAGCTCCATGCGGAAGGGGCCGGAGACCTCATCCAGCGGCGAGTGCTTCATCCCCTCCAGCGTGCCCTGATACTGCGCGGTGGCCACGGCCTCCATGTTCCGGCGGAAGTCCATGGGCCGCAGCTCTTTCAGCAGGCGTCGGTATTGGACCGCCAGTGCCCCAGTGAACTCCCGGAGTTCATGCACGCGCGCGGGCCCTTCCTCGGACAGCGTCACGGTCCGCGTGAAGATGGCGGTGTTCCGTTCCGGAAGCGTCTCGTCGATGCGCACGAGCCCCTGGGTGTCCGGGGTGGCCACGAGCGCGTGGCGCCCTTGCAGCTCGGGAGCGACCACGCCGGCTTCCGCACCCGGGTCGGTGGGGTCCATCCACAAATCGGGCGACCCGGGCACGTAGACGATGGCGTGATTGAAGAACCCCATGCCCGGCAACTGGGGCACGTCCTCACGGCCGACACGCACGAGCGCTACATGGGCGGGAATCCCCGCTCCGCGGAGCAGCCCGACGAGGAGGGTGGACATCTCCTTGCAGTCGCCATACTGCCGCGTGAGCACTTCCTGAGGCCGGGCGGGAACGATGGCCGCCGCGCCGAATTCCAGGCCCGTGTAGCGCACCGATTGACGCACGTGCTCCAGCATGCGCTGTGCGATGACGCGCCGGTCTTTCGTGCCCTTGCTCAGCTCACGCGCGCGGGGCTGGAGCGAAGCACCCTCCAGCCGGCCTTCGACAATCCGGTGGTAGCTGGCAGCCACGTCGTTCCAGGAGCGCCCGGTGGAGAAGGCGACATGCGGGTAGAAGGCCTGCGCCGGCGGCATGTCCGCTTCGAGCGGAGCCACGGGGGCGTAGGGACCCCCTTCGAATGACAGGCGTTTCCGGTCGGACTGGTGTTGTGGCAACGGATCCAGGGGGAGGCCCTGGACACGCAGTGTGAGTTGCGTTGTCAGCGCCACGTCCAGGTCCAGGCGCACCTTGCGGACGGGGACGGGACTGGCGAAGTAGAAGTGGGTGACGACGCCAGCTTCGAAGAATGACTGGGTGTCCTCCACGATGGACTCCACCTCGACCAGGCTGCCGGGGCGCAGGGCTGGGAGTGGCGCACGCAGCGCGCGGGTGTCCGTGTAGATGTCCGGGCCAGGATCCTCCACGGGCGCATCGTGCAGCGTCTGTTCGTCGAGCGGGTGCACCTTGCCGTCAGGGGAGATGACGCGTGCTCGCAGCAGCGGCCGTTGCTGGCGCCAGGGGGACCATTCAACGCGGGCTTCGGACCATGCGCGCACGCCCGCTCGCGTGATGATGCGGAAGACGGTGCGAGACGATGCTCGCCATTGGTGAGGCGCAAGTTCCGTGTAGCGGCCCTCCTTCAGGAGAACCTCCACATCGGTGCCTTCCGCTGGAGCCGGTAGCTTCGCGGCGGCCTGAGCCATCGTGGGCCCCGTCGCTTCGAACGCCGCGCCCTCCCAGGGAGCCATGCGCCCACTGGCAAGAGAAGGAATGCTAAATAGGAAAACGAGACAAAACAGCACAGGCTGCTTCAAGCCTACCCCCATCATATCCGTGGCGGTCACATAACACTCCGCCAGGGCAGGGAGCTACTGGGGGGCTGGGTGGCCGCCGCCGCGTTTGTCTAACGCCGCGCGGACACGAGCAACATCATGGGGCGCTCCCGCTCCTCGGCCAGTTCTGGCTGGGCGGAGAGCTGCGCCTCGGTCGGACCCCATTCGTTGACTTGGCGCAGACTGAAACCGGTGTGAATCAGGGCGTTCAACAAGGTGCCCAGCGTGCGGTGGTACTTGATGACGCCCTTGGCGAGCCAGTCCGTGGTGCGGGGCCCCTCGGCCTGGTAGCCATTGAGGGGCCATGTCTTCTGGCCTTGTTCATCCACCCGCCAGCCCGGGTGGGTGGGAGCCATGTAGATGGGATGCTCGGTGGAGAAGACCAGCGCGCCGCCCGGAACCAGGGTGGCATGCACCTTCGCGAGCAGGCGCGGCAGGTCTTCGATGTAGTGAAAGGCCAGGGAGCTGTAGACGAGGTCGAAGCTGGCTCGAGGAAGTTCCACCGTCTCCAGGTCTGCCTGGGTGTAGACGATGTCGTGGGTGGGCGTCAGCTGCCGGGCCCGTTCCAGCATTCGCGCCGAGACGTCGAGCCCGTGAACCTGCAGTGCCCCTTGTTCCCGGGCCCACCGGCAGAACCAGCCATAGCCGCAGCCGAGGTCCATCACCCGGAGGCCCCGCAGCTCGGGCAGCATCGCCCGCAGCGCGGGCCATTCCGGTGCACCCGCGAGCCCCTCCATCGAGCGCCGCAGCTGGCTGTAGCCTTCGAAGAAGCCTGGGTCGTCGTAGATGTTCTGCGCCATGCTGGCTTCTGAGCACCCTTTGCGCGGGCCTGCAACCGAGGCGCTCCCATCCGTCACTGCGCGGACGTCACGGGACGAGGCTCAGTCATCGAGCGTTCCCGCCTGGAGCGCGATGCGGGCCGTGCCCGCCATGTTCTCCGCCAGCGCTTGCACCGAACCCGACACCTTCTGCGTCTCCTCGACGGTGCGCAGCGTATGCCGCATCTGGGCGGACAGGTCTTGAATGGCCTGGGCAATCTGGGAGGTGCCCGCGTCCTGCTGCGCCACCGCCGCGGAAATCTGCCGCACACTGGTGCCAGTGTCGTCGATGATGCCCGTGAGCCGCTGGAGCTGGGTGCCGGAGACGCGCACCGCGTCCAGGCTCGCCTTCACGCGTTGCTCTCCCTGTTCACTCATCTTCGCGGCCTCACGCATGCTCAGACTCACACCGTCGAGCACCTCGCGGATGCGATGGGTCGCCAGGATGGACTGGTCGGCGAGGCTGCGGACCTCTCGCGACACGACGCCAAAGCCCCGGCCGTGCTCCCCGCTGCGCGCGGCCTCGATGGCGGCGTTGATGGCCAGCATGTTGGACTGGTCCGCCAGCCCCTTCACGGTGTCCACGATGCTGGAGATTTCGCGGGTGCGTGCGTCCAGCGCGAGGATGCGGCTCGACATCTCGGAGACCTCCTGGCGGATGGCCTCCAGGTTGGTCAGCGTGCGGGTGATGGCCGCGCCGCCATCGCGCCCCGCCTCCTCGGCGGTTTCGATGGAGCCCGCGAGCCGCCGCGCCTTGTCCGCCGTCACCAGGGAGCCCTGCCGGATTTCCTGGACCGTCTGCTCCGCCTCGCGGAGCGCCGCGGCCTGCCGGCTGACACCCGCCGTCTGCACCTCACTGGACGTGCGCAGTTGTTGCGCCACCGCGGCCAGCTCGCCAGCACCGCTCCCCATGTCCTGGGCGAGCCGCTTCACTTCATGACGACGCTCCTCGAGCTGATGCGTGTGCGACGCGAGCGCGCGCACCACCAGCACCGAGCGGCGCACGACGATGCCCACCAATGAGAGCGCGAGCGCCAGGAAGCCCCAGTGCATGAGCGAGTCCGTGGCCTCCGCCAGCCCGAACACCGGCAGCGTGGTGTGGATGACGACACCGAAGAACACGCCCAGGCCCATGGAGAAGATTCGCGCGTCGGGGTTGCCCCGCCACGCCGAGATACCGGCGACGATGACGCACCCGAGGAGGCAAGGCACCGAGTAGAGGACGAAGAGGCCAAGGTTCCGCTGCGCCATGCCCAGGTCGACCATCACGATGATGACCTGAAGGGAGGCCGGCACGCACGCGCCCCAGGCACTCCACCGGAACCAGCGCATCCGGTTCTCCAGGATGCTGTCGGAGATGAACCAGGCGAGCGCGGGCAGGATGCAGTGCGAGCCCACCAGCGTGAGCTGGCTCCCCAGCAGATAGCCGCCCCAGAGCGCGGGAATCAGGCCGCTCATGCCGAGAAGCAGGGCCGCCGAGCCGCTCGTGAAGATGATGAGCGGCAGGAGCATCTGCGTCTGACGCCGTACCAGGGCACCCAGGGCGGCGGCACAGGCGATGGTGAGTAGCAGGATGCCCATGACGAAGGGCGCCAGCCCCGTGCGCGTTACCGTCGCGAGCAGTTGATGGTGTGCCCCCACCCGAGCCGCTCCTCCCACGCCGATGATTGGACCGCTGCTCTGGATTCGCAGCAGCAGGCGCGTGTCTTCCACCGTGGGTGGCAGGGGGATGAGCCGCCATGCGAGGTTGTCCGTCTCCTCCTTGCCCGAGGGATTCAGCCGCCCGCTTGCATGGATGCGGTGGCCGTTGGCGTAGACCTCGAAGGCGTTGGCCACCGTGCCCAGGTAGAGCGCAGGCTCCAGCCACTGCCCCTGGGGGACGGGGATGCTCAGCCAGAGGAAGGTGTGCGCTCCCCGGCCCGGCGGCTCGCGGAGGGCCGCCACGGGCTGCCACGCCTGCTCATTCCCTGACTCCAGTGCCCAGGCGGGTACATCGGCGGGGCCCGGCGGTGAGTCTCCCCAGCGGTATCTCCAGCCCTGATTCAAGTCGATGCTGGGCTGTCCTGTGTCCGCCCACGCGGAGGTGGAAAGCATCAGGAGGAACGGCAGCACCCAGCACCACGACATGTGTCGTGAAGACATGCATGCGCCGGCAGGTGAGACAGGTGAAACACCGGGGACTGCGTGAGTCGCCGGCGCGTGAGTCGGAATGCGGATGTGACGCATGGATGCGTCCATCCTCGGGTGCGGGAGACGCCCCTGTAAAATGGGTCTGCTTCACCCCGCCCGGCCGCTCGGCCTCTGCCCGTATGTGTTTCATCGACAGGCGGTGAGACTTGGGTTCGGAATTGCTCGGTTTTTGTGTTTCACGGGCTTCGTCAGCAGGACAATGCTCTGGTGGTGATACCGGACGGCGCGGTGCGTGTATCACTGCGCCACCCGGCTGGGAGTCCTGGGGCGGCGAAGACTCAGCGCGAACCGCGCTTGACGCGGCCCACCGACCATTCGACGAGCTTCCGGGCCTGACGGTGAAGGGCCGTCTGTTTGAGGGCGCCGTTGAGCTGATCCGCGAGCTGGTGTCGCAGGGGCGGGGTGGCGATATGCTCTTCCAGCTCCCGGATGCGCTGGGCCTGCTCCAGGAGGCGCTGTTCCAGTTCGTGGAGGCGTTGCGCCTGGACCGGGTTCGACGTCTCGTTGACGAGGTGTCGCACCGGAGGCGGCGAAGGCCGGCGGGCGATGAGGTCGGCGTTGTCACCCTTGCGAAGAACGAAGTTCAGCGTGTTCCGGGTGAGGGCCTTGGGGACGCGAGCGCCGCTCTTCTCCACGTAGAGACGCAGCACCTCTTCGTCGAGTGTGACAGGGAACATCTCCAGCACTTCTGGCTCGAAGCCCGTCCCCACCAACAAGGGGTCGATGTCGCCCAGCGCCAGCTCGAGCTCATGGTGGCTGACGCCGATGCCCCATCGGGTCAGCAGCATGGGGGCGTCTTCAGCGGACGCCTGGGCCATCGAATCTCGGAAGTTCTCGCGGGGGGAACGTGAGGCATACGGCCACCCGAGTTCAGGCGGCAGGAAGTGGAAGAACGGCATCAGGGACGTGTGCGCGTCGAAGTACACGAGCCGGTTGGGCGTATCCACGACGACGAGCAGTCCACCGGGACGCAGCAGGTCCCAGCCGGTGCGGAGCGTCTCCAGTCGCTCGGCGGGCGTCTGGTGTTCGAGCACCGCGTACAGCACGAAGATGTCGGCGCCCTCGGGGTTCTCCTGCCTCAGCTGTTCCAGCAACTTCGCGGGCTCCACGACGCGCGTGTCGACGTTGCGCAATCCCAGGGCCTTCATGCGGCTTTGGGCCGCGCGCACGGAGGGCGCGTGGATGTCGTATCCCGTGACGTGGCTGACAACCTGGGCAAAGGCCGCCGTGCTGGAGCCCGTGCCACAGCCCAGCTCGACGACGTTCGCCTTGCTCAGCTTCGTGTATCGCGCGAGCCAGGGCAGTACGTGGTCGACGCACCGGTTGTAGCGGCCATCCACATGGTCCGCGATGTCCGACTGGCCGGCCGGCGTCTTCAGGAAGCCCGCATCGAAGTCCGCGAAGTAGGATTGCAGCAGGGCCTCGCGCACATTCGCCAGGAGCGTGGGGTCCTCCATCCTGTAAGCCTCGAAGCCCGTCGCCATGCTTCTGTCTCCTCGCCGTTGGTGGTGGAGCGAACTGCGGGCACGGAAGGTAGCAACCGAGGCCGCTCCGGGCGAGCAATGGCACGTGCGAATGGTGGCTTAATGGCGAAGCGGCGTGCCGGTGCTGGGGCGGATGTTCTGATTCACGCGGAAAAGATTGTTCGGGTCGTAGCGGTCCTTTACGTCCACCAGCCTTGCGTAGTTGTCCTGGTACGTTGCCTGGACGCGCTCCTGGCCCTCGTCCATGAGGAAGTTCACGTAGGCGCCGCCCGCGGAATAGGGATGCAGGGCATTCCAATAGTCCTTCGTCCAGGTGGTGATGTCCCCGGCCTTCTCAGGAGAGGGGTCCACTCCGACGATGACCTCCGCCCACCGCGCGTTCCGGAAGCTGAAGGCGGTGTCGCCTGGTGCCGCCCGGTGCGCCGCTCCGTCGATGGGATAGAGGTGCATGGTGGAGTGCATCGTGGGCAGGCGGTGGGCGAACGCCACGTGTCGGGAGATGGCTTCGTCTCCCAGCTCCCGTACGAAGTCCGCGCGCCAGTACCATTGGAGGCCCGGCGGATAGAGCGCATCGAACATGGTCTGCAGCGCGGGGTAGGGCATGGTCTGCACGCCGTCGAGCGCGGGGGCCATGGCGCGCACGGGCGCGAAGAGCGCGTCGGCTTGAGCCGGGTCTCCGGTGTAGCACCACACCACCGCGCACATCTTCTGCAAGTGCAGGTGGGGCGGGAAGGGCGCCGCGGGCGGGACGACCAGGAAGGCGAAGAAGCCGGTGAGTGTCTCGGGCGCGGTGGGGATGAACTCGCGGTACCACCGCATCACCTCCTCGGCGCGTTCCAGGGGCCAGAGCGTCGGCCCTCCCAGGATGGTGTCCACCGGGTGGGCCTGGAAGAGGAAGGACGTGACGACGCCAAAGTTGCCGCCACCGCCGCGCACGGCCCAGAACAGGTCCGGGTGCTGCTGGGCGTTCGCGGTGACGAAGCGCCCGTCCGCCAGCACCATGTCCACGGCGAGCAGGCTGTCGATGGTGAGGCCGTAGCGACGCGAGAGGTGGCCCAGGCCACCACCCAATGTGAGGCCCCCCACGCCCGTGGTGGAGATGATTCCCGAGGGAACGGCGAGCCCGAACGCGTGCGTGGCATGGTCCACTTCGCCCCAAACGCTTCCACCCGCGACACGCACGGTGCCTGATTCGGGGGCGACCCGGACGCCGCGCATGAGCGACAGGTCGACGACGAGTCCCCCGTCGCAGGTACCCAGGCCGGCACCGTTGTGCCCACCCCCACGGACCGCGAGCATGAGGCCTTGCTCGCGTGCGAACTCCACCGCCGCGAGGACGTCCGCCACGTCGGCGCACCGGGCAATCAACGCCGGCCGCTTGTGAATCATGGCGTTGTAGACGCGGCAGTGCTCGTCGTAGTCCGCGTCCCCGGGGCGCACGAGCCGGCCGCGCAAGCGGGCCCGTAACTGCTCGACCCGGCCTGGGGGCAGCCCGGACGGCCGTCCTTCGCCTGTGCGCGCAGGCTCACTTCGAGGGTCCAGGGGCATGGCTTTCTCCTCCGTGGGGCCGTGATGGGAAAGGCCCCTACAGCCAAGCTAGGGACGACAGTCGGCGAGCGCGAAGGCGCGTTCACGGCAGGTGGGCAGGAGGGGGCGCCCAGGCACGCGTTGGCGGAGGGACGAGGACGTGGCGCTTGGCAGGCTCGATTGGGGAGAAGGGCAGACCAGGAGCCTCGTCTTCCTTCGTCGCCACAGGGGTTGAGTTCGAGGTCTGGGGCCCTGGCTCCCGGATGGTTGTCTGATGATGGCTATGTCCTGAGCGGCAGCGCGGGGTGGAGATTGTCAATCCATGCGCAAGTCGCCGTGCCATGCTGGTGTGAAGCGGAGAGGCCTCATGCTGCCATTGTCGGAACAGTCATTGATTCCGAATGGGAACACCTTCTTCCGGGCGTCAGCGTGACGGTAAGTTCATCCTCGTCGCCGGGAGAGATGCGGACGGAGACGGATGCCACTGGCGTCTATCGCTTGGATGGAGTTTCGCCTGGGACCTACTCGATTCGGTTCGAGCGGGAGAAGGACTTGCAATAGATGATTGTATTGCCAGTCACGGAGCCGGTGGCGTTCAGCCGGCTGGCGTCGAGCAGCGTGCCCTGGCGTCCCGCGACGTTGGGCTCGGTGGCCGGGCGAATTACCACATCACGCATGGTGTCGTAGAGCGCAATGCCCACGGGATGATCGCAGCCCTGTCCGCCTATGCGCGTAGGCCGCATGTCGATTTAGGTGTCCTCGATGAGCGCGCCCGCCGTGCCGTTTGTCAGCCCGGTGACGTCGTACGTCATGGTGGCTCCCATTCCGTTTGAGGACCACAGGCCAGTGGGAGCGCCAGGGCGCCCACGACCAACCATGCACGGCAGGAGGGGGCGTTTCGAAACACGTGAGGCTCTGGGGGATGTGTACGGTCCAACCACCCTGGAAAATGCGAAAGCAGTAAAGCCGGTAATGCTCGGTGTCGGTTCCGCCACGGGCTCATGCGCTGGGCGAAGGGGATTGTGCCGGAGCCATGCCCCGGGTGATGAATCCGGAATGCGCCTGCGTTCGTGGTGGTGGGTCCTGGTCCTGCTCACGGTGTCCTGCGCGGGGCGGCGCTCCTCGCCCGAGGTCCTTGCGGTGCGAGACGCTCGGTCCGAACTCTTCCGGGCCCGCGGTGACGCGGCCATTGAGTCGAAGCAATGGGCCCTGGCGGCGGGCTACTTCGCGTCCGCGAGACACACGGAAGACTCACCCACGGCGCGCTGGGGACAGGTGTGGGCGGAGAAGCGCGCCTCGTCGCTCGAGTGGGCAAAGCAGTTCGAGGGTTCGGTGCTGGCGCTGGCCTTCTCACAGGACGGCAGGCTGCTGGCCTCGGGAGGGTATGACGCGGTCGTGCGCGTCTGGGACGTGGAGGCCGGAGCGCAGGTGGCGGAGCTGAAGGGCCACAAAGCCGAGCTCCATGCCGTCGCGTTCTCTCCCGATGGCCGGTGGCTGGCCGCCGCCGGCAGGCCCGGCGCGCTCTGGCTCTGGGATTGGAAGCAGGGGCGCAGGGTGGCCTTGCTGTCCGGGCACACGGATGTCGTGCGGGGCCTGGCCTTTTCCCCGGATGGTGAGTGGCTGGCGAGTGGTGGCCTGGACCGGACGATTCGTGTCTGGCGCATCCGCGACGGTGCGGAGGTGCTTCGGTTCACGCATGACGACATCGTCATCGCGGTGGCTTTCTCCCCCGACGGAGGACGGCTCGTGTCATCGAGCATGGACCGGACCGCGCGGGTGTGGGACCTGACGGCGCGTCGCGAGCTGCACCGGCTGACGGGACACGGGGACAAGGTGGAGTCCTGTGCGTTCTCCGCGGATGGCGAGCGGGTGATGACCGCGTCCGCGGACCGGGCCATCCGTTTCTGGGATGCCCGGAGCGGGGCCCTGCTCGACGTGCAGCGCAACACGGGGGCGCTTTCGGCCGTGGCCATCGATACGGGTTTCCAGCAGCTCGTGCAGGCGGGGTGGGAGGGACGCGTGCAGCGCGTGGACGTGCGCGGAGGTGGCGAGGTCCTGGAGCGGTTGGATGCGCACCGGACCTTCGTGATGGCCGTGGCCCTGTCCCCGGACGGGCGCAGGTTCGCGTCCGGTGGCATGGACGGTGTCCTCAAGGTCTGGTCGCGGCCCGAGGTGCCTCCGGACGTCCTGCTGCGGGAGCTTCCCGCCTGGCCTGAGGTGCTGACCTCCGTGGGGCCAGACACCTTCGTGTCGGGTGGGGAGGACGGTCTGCGGAGCTGGTCGGCCTCGTCCGGAGGCGAACTCCACTCTCGCCTGGAGGCACCGGACGCCGTGGGGGCCGTGGCCGTGAGCGCGGACCGGCGGTTGCTCGCGGTGGGAACGTTGAAGGGGGAGGTGCGTGTGCGAGACGTCCGGTCCGGAAATCAGCTGATGGTGATTCCGGCCGCGCACGAATCCATCCGGGCGTTGGCCTTCAGCCCAGACGGCGCATTCCTCGCCGCGGGGGTGGCGCAGGACGTCGTGCTGTGGGCTGTCCCCTCCGCGACCCAGGTGGCCCGGCTGACAGGGCACACCGGGAAGGCGTGGGCATTGGCATTCGATGCCACGGGGCAAAGGCTGGCTTCGGGCGCAGCGGACCACACGGTGCGTATCTGGGACGTGGCGCGAGGCGCGGTGATTCGCGTCCTGGAGGCGGGCGACCGGGTGCGCGCCGTCACGTTCCTGGCGTCCGGGGAGTTGCTGACCGCGGGAATGCGTCAGCCCATCCGGCTCTGGAGCCCAGATGACGGCCGCGTGCTGACCTCGATGGATTCGCGCACGGTCGGCGTCTTGTCGCTCGCGGTGGCGCCTCAGGGGGCGTTCGTGGCGTCCGGCGGAATGGGAGGAGAGCTGAAGGTCTGGCGGCTTCCCGACGGGGCGCTCATGGGGGAGGTGCCCGGGCTGCAGGGGTTCGTCTCCGCTGTGGCCTTCTCTTCCGATGGAGCGTGGCTGGCGGCAGCGGCTTCCGACCGGACGTTCCACCTACTGGGCTTCGACGCCTTCGCACACCCGCCGCCCGTGGAGCCGGACCTGACGCGGATTCTGCGGCGCCATGGGCTGCTCTGGGATGACTTGCGGGGCGTGTTCACCCTCCACTGACACTGATGGCGGTGGTCGCCCGTGGGCTTGAGAGGCATCGCCGGCAACAGGGGAGGGGCATCTGGATTTGACGCTCCGGCCGCTGAAGCGTCACGGAATGAGGAGATAGACAGCGGTGACACAGGCGCCTTGAGCCGCCCGTGTGGGTTGGCGGGCGCGCCGCTCATGCCCCGCGAGCAGGCGGGCGGCGCCCTGTTTCCACATTGTTTGAGCTCAAAAGTATGGACGTGCTCCGTCTGACCTGTTAACGACTGATTGCACTGTCCCCTGGGTGGACTGTCTCGCGCGCCAGCGTCCTCGCTGAGTGTGGATCGGGAGAGGGCCGCCCCTTGTGCCACGTCTGGCGCTCAGGACGAGTGTGGCCCGTTCTGGTCCGCTCGCGCCTGTCGTCCCTTGCCAGGAGTTGCGGTTGTCCACCCGTCTTACCCGTTTCTCGCATGCGCTTTTCTTGTCTGGATTGACCTGCCTGCTCGCGCCCGAAGCACGCGCCGATGAGGAGGTGGTGGAAGACCCGGACATGCTCAAGGTCGGCGGTGCGCTGCGCCTCAATGCCTTCTTCAAGACGTGGCCTGGAGAAGAAGACAACCGCAATCGCGGTGGCGACGTGGCGTTCGATACATTCCGGCTCAACGTCGACGCCAGACTTTCCAAGGTGTTGCTGTCCGCCGAGTACCGCCTCTATTCGGGGTACTCCATGCTCCACCACGGCTGGGTGGGCTATGAGTTCACGAAGGCGACCCAGCTCCAGTTCGGCGTACACCGCGTGCCCTTCGGCGTGCTGCCCTACGCCTCACATAACTGGTTCTTCTCCCTGCCCTACTACATGGGGATGGAGGACGACTACGACCTGGGTCTGAAGCTGGTCCACACGCAGGGGCCATGGGACCTGCAGGTCGCCTTCTACAAGAACGACGAGGGCAGCTTCACCGGCCGGAGCACGGACAGCGCGCGCTACTCGTATGACGTGGTGCAGGTGAGCAGCTCCAACCCGGGCGAGGCATACCTGGGCGTGGAGAGCGCGAACCACGAGAGCAACAAGCTCAATGCACGCGCGGCGTACACATTCCAGCACGGGGACCTGGGCCGCACGGAAGTGGGCGTCTCCGCGCAGACCGGGCAGATCTACAACAGCGTCACCAAGCGCAATGGCCTGAACTGGGCTGGCGCGGTGCACCTGGACGGCTACTACGGCCCGTTCAACCTCCGCATGGAGGTCCTCAGCTACGGCTACGACCTGAAGAACCCCGAGGGCCACGACGACTCCATCGTGACGATGGGGGCCTATGACGCGCCCTACAAGATGGCCACCCGGGGCACCGTCTACGCGGCGGGCCTTTCGTACGACGTGCCCGTGTCGTGGGGCCCCATCACGAAGCTGACCTTCTACGACGACTTCAGCCTCTTCGACAAAGCCAACGCCGCGTTCGAGACGTCGATGCAGAACGTGCTCGGCATGCTCGTCACCGCGGGGCCCGTCTACACCTACGTGGACGTGGCCAGCGGGAAGAACCAGCCCTGGCTGGGGCCTGCTTATGGCCACGCACTTGCGGAGGGCGATCCGAATGCCCCGTGGGAGACGCGCTTCAACATCAACGTCGGCTACTACTTCTGAGAGGCCCCATGGAGAAGATTGAAGTCCGTGGCTTGCGGAAGATCTACGGCGGCAACCCGGAGCGGGCCATTGCCCTGCTGGAGAAGGGGCAGAGCAAGCAGCAGATCCTGGAGGAGACGGGTTGCACCGTCGCCATCCAGGAGGCTTCCTTCGATGTGAAGGCCGGCGAAATCTTCGTCATCATGGGCCTGTCCGGCAGCGGCAAGTCCACGGTGCTCCGCTGCCTCAACCGCCTCATCGAGCCCTCCGCCGGCAGCGTGCACGTGGACGGCGTGGACGTCACCCGGGCGGACAGGGCGGGTCTGCTGGACGTCCGGCGCCGGAAGATGGCCATGGTGTTCCAGAACTTCGGCCTGCTGCCCCACCGCAGCATCATCCGGAACGTGGAGTACGGGCTGGAGATGCAGGGCCTGGAGCGGCGGGAGTCGCGGCCCAAGGCGATGCAGGCGCTCGAGCTGGTGGGCCTGAAAGGCTACGAGGAGAAGCTGCCTCGCGAGCTCAGCGGCGGCATGCAGCAGCGCGTGGGGCTGGCGCGGGCCATTGCCACCGACGCGGAAATCCTGCTCATGGACGAGGCCTTCAGCGCGTTGGACCCGCTCATCCGCCGGCAGATGCAGGACGAGCTGCTGGAGCTCCAGTCCCGGATGAACAAGACCATCGTGTTCATCACCCATGACCTGGATGAGGCGCTGAAGCTGGGTGGGCGCATCGTCATCATGAAGGACGGGCGCATCGCGCAGCTCGGCACGCCGGAGGAAATCCTCAGGAGCCCCGCGGACGACTACGTGCGCGCCTTCGTGGAGCACGTGGACCGCACCAAGGTCCTCACCGCGCGGACCATCATGCGGCGGCCGGAGTCGGTGGTGCACCCGAAGGACGGGCCCGCCCTGGCCGTCAAGCGCATGCGCGAGTCGGGCACCTCCACGCTCTTCGTGACCAACCAGGCCCGCAAGCTGGTGGGCCTGGTGCGCATCGAGGACACGCTGCGGCTCATGGCGGAGAACAAGCACAGCCTGGAGGGGGCGCTCGTCACCGACTTGCCCACCACGTCACCGGACACGCCGCTGGCGAAGCTGGTGGCGGTGGCGGCCACGACTCAGATTCCCATCGCCGTCGTCGCCGAGGACCAGTCGTTCCTGGGCATCGTGAGCCGCGCCACGCTGCTGGCCAGCATCGCGGGGGAGCAGCGCTGACATGAGCACACTGAGAATCGGCGAAGGTTTCGAGGAGCTGATTGACTGGCTGGGCACGCGTGGCGCGCCGCTGTTCGACGCCATCCGTTCGGTGCTCACGGCCTGCATCAACGGCCTGGAGAGCGCGCTGCTCCTGCCGCCCAGCTACGCCATCATCGCGGTGTTGATGGTGCTCGCCTGGCGCCTGTCCGGCCTGGGCACGGCCGTCTTCACGGCGCTGGGCATGTTGCTCATCCAGGACATGGGCCTGTGGAAGGCCACCATGGAGACGCTGGCGCTGGTCCTCAGCTCGGCGATGGTGGCGCTGGTGCTGGGCATCCCCCTGGGCATCTGGGCCGCGTACAGCCGCGTCGTGGAGCGGGTGCTGCGGCCCGCCCTGGACCTGATGCAGACGATGCCCGCCTTCGTCTACCTCATCCCCGCAGTGCTCTTCTTCCGGCTGGGGAAGGTGCCCGGCGTGGTGGCCACCGTCATCTTCGCCATGCCGCCCGCGGTGCGCCTCACCAACCTGGGCATCCGGCAGGTGCCCGCCGAAGTCGTGGAGGCCGCCATCGCGTTTGGCGCGACGCCGCGTCAGACGTTGCTCAACGTTCAGCTCCCCATCGCCGTCCCCACGCTGCTGGCCGGAGTGAACCAGACCATCATGCTGTCGCTGTCCATGGTGGTCATCTCCGCCATGATTGGCGCGGGGGGACTGGGCGAGCAGGTCCTGAAGGGCATCACCCAGCTCCGCATCGGGCTGGGCTTCGAGAGCGGCATCGCGGTGGTCATCCTGGCCATCGTGTTGGACCGCCTGACTCACGCGCTGGGCAAGCCCCGGACGCGCTCATCATGAAGGAGACCCGTCCCGTGAACATTTCCTCTCTCAATCGTCTGCCCCTGCTGCTCACGGCCGTGGCGGGGCTGCTCGTCGCCCCCGGATGCAAGCAGGAGAACAAGGCGCCCGCCGCGGGTGACACCGAGGCGCCCGCCCCCGCGAAGAAGCCCGTGGTCCGGTTGGTGTACGTGAACTGGGCCGAAGGCGTGGCCATGACGCATCTGGTCCAGGCCATCCTGGAGGACCGAATGGGCTACGAGGTGAAGACCACCATGGCGGACGTCGCCCCGGTGTTCGCCTCGCTCGCCAACGGCGACGCGGATGCCTTCCTGGATGGCTGGCTGCCCGTCACCCACCAGAGCTACATGGAGCGCTTTCAGGGCAAGGTGGTGGACCTGGGCACCAACTACGAGGACGCCCGGATTGGCCTGGTCGTCCCGGCGGACCTGGACATCACCAGCATCGAGCAGCTCAACGGCAAGGCGAAGGACCTGAACCAGTCCATCGTGGGCATCGACTCTGGCGCGGGCATCATGACGACGACGGAGAAGGCCATCGCTGAGTACAAGCTGGACCTGAAGCTGGTGCCCTCCAGCGGCCCGGCGATGACCGCGGAGCTCAAGGACGCCATCGCCAAGAAGCGCCCCGTGGTGGTCACCGGTTGGAAGCCGCACTGGAAGTTCGCGCGCTGGGACCTGAAGTTCCTGGACGACCCGAAGGGCGTCTTTGGCGCCAAGGAGTCCATCCACACGCTCACCCGCGTGGGCCTGGAGAAGGACCTGCCCGACGTCGCGACGTTGCTGCGCAACTTCAAGCTGGATGACCAGCAGCTCGGCAGCCTGATGGGCGCCATCGCCGAGGCCGAGGACGCGCCGGAGAAGGCCACCCGGGAGTGGGTGAAGAAGAACCAGGCGCTCGTGGATGGCTGGATTCCCAAGTCCTGAGCGCGATGCGAGGCGCTCCGGGGGCTTTCAGTTCCCGGGCGCCGCCTTCGGGTGTCCACGCTTTCGTGCCGCGGATTCCATCTCCATGAGCGCGTGGATGCCCGTCCGAAGCTGTTCGTAGATGTCCCGCTCGGTGACGCCCAGACGGGTGGCATTGGAGACGTCGTGGATGCCGTCCCGGGCTTCGGAGTGTTCGCCGTGCAGGCCCCGCACCGCGAGCCCCAAGCGGGCACACCGCGCGCGGAAGTCCGGCCGGCGTGACAGGTGGGGCAGGCGGATGAGGACGGAGGCTCGCATGGCGGTGCCCAGGTTGGTGGGGCACGCGGTGAGGAAGCCCAGCCGTGAGTCCTGGGCGAAGTCGAGCTGCCCGTCGAGCTGCTCGAGCGCCGTCTGGAGCCGTAGGTAGGTCTGCGCCAGCCCCGAGCCGGGCTGCATGCTGATGATGCGCAGGGCGTCTTCCTCCCCGACCCAGACGATGAAGCGCATGTCCGCGGAGTGGAAGATGCCGCGGTTGCGCGGCCAGTCGCGGTTGACGCCCGCGCTGTCCAGGAAGCGGTCCGATTGCTGGAACAGGACGTGGTGGTGCACCAGCTCCCGCCGCTCTGCCTCGGAGAGGCTGGCCAGGGGATGGTATTCGCCCGCGAGGTGACCCCTCAGGCCGGAGAGGACCTGGACGACCTCTGCTTCCAGCGCGGCCCTGTCCCTGGCGCCAATGGCCGGAGGAAAGGCATACCGGGCCAGGTTCCGTCCGACGCGGACCCGCGTGGAGAGGATGAACTCGCCCGTGGGGTCCAGGTCGTCCTGGGGCAGCCCGTCGAGTGAGAAGTCACTCGTGTGTTCGCTCAGGTCATGGCCCGAATGGTCCCGGATGATGGGATGCAGCAGCGGGGAGAAGAGCGCGTAGGACTCGCTGTCACCCGCGTAGACACCCATCTGGGAGTCTCCGTGGTCCAGACCACTCTGGATGGTCTTCCGGAGCGTCCAGCCATTGCGTGTCGTGAGCCGTTCGAGCCGGGACTTCAGCTCGGGGGTGAGGTGCTTGTGGAGCAGCATCGATCCGTGGCTTGAGCACGACATGTGCCACGGTTGTTTCTGCTCAAACGTATGTGATTTTCGATGTTTGGCGAGCGAGCTGCCGTGTATCGCGCGGCGCTGACACGTCAGTGGGAGGGATGACACGTCAGCGCCGGGCCGGTGTCACGCTCAGGGCACGAGGGCGCCGAGCGTGACGGGCCGGGAAGCTGGACGGCGCTCCGTGGAAGCGTACCCGCGATACGGCTCGATACGGCGCCGCGGCCGTGGGTGGCTTGGATGGATTCAGCCGCTCACCGGAACGGCTTCTCCAGTGAGCGGCGTTCGCGGCGGGCTACGGGGCCGGGGGCGGTTGCAGCCGTCGGGGCGGCAGGTGCGGGCCGAACTCGACGGTGTCGGCCTCCGGGAGCGGCACCGGGGCGTGCTTCAGTGACGGGACGCCTGCCCAGCGCCGCACGATGTCCTGGGCCTGGTCCCGAAGGGTGGTGGGAAGCCAGTTGATGGCACTTCCGTGGTTGCCGCCCGGAGCCGTGAATACGAAGGAGTCCTGGGCGTTGCCGAGCGGGAACGCCGCCGCAGTCCACGGGTCCAGGTCGCCATAGATGAACATCACCCGCTCGCCATGCGTCACGAGCCAGTCCTCGATGTCCTGCATGGCCTGGGGCCGGAACACGACCGGCACGCCGGGCGTCGAGTACACCGGCGCGATGTTCGTTCCGGGGTACTGGATGAGGCTGCCCAGGTGCGCCTCGTAGGGCTTGGGCCAGCCCAGCTCCACACTCGCCTGGTAGTAGTAGGGGTAGTACGCGGCAATGCCGGAGCTGCTGTTGTCGGAGAACGCTTCAAGGCCCACTGCCCAGTCAATGATGTCCAGCATGTACTCAGGCGACGCCGTGTCATCCGGGAACGCGTCGCAGTACTGGGGGTTGGAGTACTGCCAGAAGGCGAAGTACGTCTCGATGACGGCGTGCTCCAGGGCCCGCTCGAAGCCAAGCTGGTTGTAGGTGAGGCCCTGGTTCACGGCATAGGCGCGCAGCAGCGCCACCATCTCCTGGCGGCGGTTCAGCACGGCGCGCTGGAAGGTGTGGATTTGCTCGCGGCACCACTCCAGCTCCGGGCCTCCCACGGTGGTTTGGAAGGCGGGGAAACGCTCATCTTCGCCGCGCACGAGCGGCGCCACATAGGCCACCGTCGCGTCCACGTCCTCCGGGTGGAACCGGCGGTAGAACACCATGGTCTCTCCGCCCTTGCTGACGCCCGTGGACACCCAGGACGCGGAATAGATTTGCTTGATGGCCTGGGCGACCCGGTGGAAGTCGTCCGCCGACTGCTTGATGGTGAGCTGGCTCCAGTCAGCGGGCTCCGGACGGCTGGGCAGGAAGAAGCGGTGCTCGATGGAGAGCTGATTCGCGGCCAGCAACGTCGTCAGCTCGCGACGGCCCGCGGTCAGGGACACGTAGTAGCCGGTCGCGTAGAAGACCATGGGCGCCGTGACCGAACGGTGCAGCAGGACCAATCGCTGCTTGAATCGCTGGCACTCGGGGCGTGCGTGGTCGGCGGGCTGGTCGTACTCCATGACAAAGAAGCGGTGACCCGCGGGAACCGTGACGCCGTTGGGGTTCTCCGCGACGGTGAGGCCGGGAATGGCCCGCAGCCGGTCCAGGATGTCTGCGGTCGGGTCCTGGACGACGGTCGGGTCGCCCGGGTTCGAGACACCGCCATCCGGCGGCCCGAACGGGCACTCCGGTGCCTCCGTGCCCCCGTCTCCGGTGCCCCCGTCCGTCGGGCCCGAGCCTCCATCCTCCTCCCCCGTGCCCGCGTCGCCCGTACCCGCGTCATCGGTGCCCGCGTCATCGGTGCCCGCGTCGTCCGTCCCCGCGTCATCGGTGCCCGCGTCGTTCGGCTCCGTGCCCGCATCGTCCGTGCCCGCGTCGTCCGTGCCCGCGTCGTCTGGCTCCGTGCCCGCGTCGGTCGTGCCTGCGTCATCGGTGCCCGCGTCGTCCGGCTCGGTGCCCGCGTCGTCCGTACCCGCGTCATCGGTGCCCGCGTCGCCCGTCCCCGCGTCGTCCCTGCCTGCGTCGGGCGTCTGGATGCCTGCATCCTGGCGGGGCTCGGGCGTGTCGCCACCGCAGGCCGTCTGGGTCAGGGCCAGCAGCAGCGGAAGTAGCAGCAGGATGGAGTGGGACAACCTTCTTGAACAGAGCATGAACCCCTCAGTTGATGGACGCGGTGTCGCAGATGCCACGGCTGCGAGACAGTAGCGCATCGGTCTGTCGTTGCCGCGCCCCGTTGTGGTGCGGGTGCCAATCTCCGCGCGCCGCTGGAGGTTTCCAGCCGGAGCGCTGTCTGCCTTCACGCTCGATGGAACCCTTGCCGTCATCCGAGCACGCGCGATGTAATGCGTGCATGCCCCATCGCGTGACGTTCGCCGTCGATGCCGTGAAGCCCGCCGTCCTGCCCTTGGAAGAGGTCGGACTCACCGAAGCCCTGAGTGGGCGGTTGGACGCCAAGGTGCTCGGGGCCTCCCATCGTGAGGCGCGGTTCGTGCGTCCCGAGGCGACCCATCCACTGCTCTCGGCGGTGCATCTGGCCTTCAGCGGGCACCGCCCATTGGTGCTGTCTCCGGACATCCTCTGGATCACCATCGCCCAGGGGTTGGCCCTGCACATCACCCGCAACGCGGAGGCGCTGCGATTCGACCTGGTACGTCACCAGGGGCGCAAGCAGTTGGTGGTGACACGCGACGCGTCCCAGACGGACCTCGCATCGGATGATTTCTGGCCCGGCGTCGTGGACGACTTCTCCGGGATGATTCAAGGGCACTCGCCCGCGCTGCACGACCTGATGGTGTGCGATTTCTCCACGACGGGGCCGGTGGAGCGCGTGGTCAGTCAAATCGTGCTGATGGATGCGATGCGGGAGTACTTCGACTACGTGGTGATGTGCATCTGCGGCATTCCCACCATCACACTCGAAGGCTCACCGGAGGACTGGCGCAAGCTGCGGGACAAGGTCGGACAGCTTCCTCGGTATGGCATGGAAACCTGGGCCCGGCACCTGCTGCCGCTGTGCGACCAGTTCATCCGAGCTTCCGAGGGACGGGAGGATCGCAAGTTCTGGCAATCCATCTACAAGCTGCACCACGCCTATGGCAACGATACCTTCAATGGCTGGATTGGCAAGCTGTTCCCCTTCCTTCGCAATCAATTGACGGGCGAATATGACTTTCCCAATCCGATGCTGGAGGCCCAGGCGCTGGGCAAGCCCGACGCCACGGAGAAGGGCGAAACCCTGTCCAGTGACAGATTGCCCACCGGGCTGTCCCGGGTGTCGCTCCTGCTCGCGGTGGCCACCGATTCAGGGATGGTGAAGGCACGGATGGCCCTGACGGCGGGCTTCATGGGGACGCTCCAGTCCGCGGAGACGCTGGCGCTGCGGCCGGTGCCGGGCTGGGTGGTCCACGAGGACCTGGGGCTGGATGCGATGCTCCGGCGCATCAAGGATGAGCACTGCATGGCCGAGGCACTCTCGGAGGCGCGTCACAGCAAGTGGCGCGACCTGTGGGGCGACGGTGGAATCCCGGCGGACATCAGCCAGTTCTACGCCGCATGCGACGGCGCGTCGCTCTTCGGCCAGGGGGATGCGGCCGTGTACCGCATCCGGCCGTCGGGAGCGCTGGAGTTCCACGACGGGACGCGCTGGAACAAGACCCATCAGGCTGATTCGCAATCCAGCGGCTACCCGCACGGCTGGACGCGCTTCTGTGACGTGGGCGAACACGGCTTCCTGGCCTACCGTTTCAACTCACAGCAGCCTGGGAAGCTCCCGCTCTACTGGGTGGAAAGCGCTCAGTCGCGGACCGGCGTGTGCGTCGCCGCCTCGCTGACGGAGTTCCTTCACAAGGCGCTCAATTCACAGGGGCGCGTCTACTTCCAGGAGCCGGGCTTCACGCCGGGAGAGGTCGAGGAGTTGTGGTTCTGATTCCCTTGAGAGGGATTACTCCCGCCTGAGCGTGACCGTGGCGGCGCCGGCGATGGCTTCGCGTGGCTTGCCCAGGGAGAGCCCCCGGAGCGCCTTGTTGATGCACTGGGCGAGCGGGATGAGCTGGGGCGGGTGCATGCGTGCTCCGAGGACGATGCCCTCGGGGGAGTAGACCACGGCGTAGGTGTCCTGACGGCATGCGGCGTCCTCGCCGTTCCGCGCGTAGCAGCTATCGAGCGCGGGCAGGCGCCCTTCAATGGACTCGGCGACCCAGCCGTCCGTGTACCCGCGGGGCGCGGGCGCGGCGGTGCCGTTCTCCGTCAGGCGGGGCAGCTCGATGACTCGGAGGCGGGCGGGCTCCTCCGTGGGCGTCATCCCAGAGGCCGTCAAGACGAGCCCTCCCGTTGCGGCGAGGCCCACTGCCAGCGCGCTGGCGACCATGAGGAGGGTCTGCAGGCGGGAGCGCGTGCGCGGCGGGGGGACGTGTTCCGCCGCGACGAGGACGGGCTGCGGGCCGGAGCTCGTGTGCGGCGTGGCGGCGTGTTCCACCGCGACAGGCGTTGAGGGCACCGGTGCTGTGTTCGCGGGCTCCGGGGACGCGGCGCTTGCGACTTCAGGCTGAGGGGCCGAACGGGCCGCCACGGAGGCGGCGTGAATCCAGGGCTCGAGCGCCTGGGCCAGCTCGTGGGCGTCCGCGTAGCGCGTGGCCGGGTCCTTCTCCAGCGTGCGCGCCACCACCTGGGAGAAACCGTCCGGCACGTCCGTGCGCACGCCGCTGAGCGGAGCAGGCACCTGGTGCATGACGGCGGAGAGCAGGGCCACGTTGTCCGCCACGTCGATGGGCCGCTGTCCCGTCACCATCTGGTACAGGCAGGCGCCCAGCGAGTAGATGTCCGCGCGTCCGTCGACAGGGCGGCAGCGGATTTGCTCCGGGGCCATGTACGACGGCGTGCCGACCCAGGCACCAGACTCCGTGCCCAGCGCCGTGGCGTCGTCTTCATGCATGAGTCGCGCGACACCGAAGTCCAGCAGCTTCACGTGGAGGGCTTCGGTCCCCGAGTCGACCAGGAAGATGTTGTCGGGCTTGATGTCGCGGTGGACGACGCCGGCGTGATGCGCCGCCACCAGCGCGGTCGCCAACTGATGGGCAATGGCCGCCGCGCGTCCCACGGGCAGGGGGCCTTCCTTCTTCAGCAGCGACTTCAGCGTCTGGCCCTTCAGCAACTCCATCACCAGGAACGGCGGTTCATCGGGTGCGTCGTGAAAGTCCATCACCTCGACGATGTTCGGATGCTTCACGCCCGCGGTGGCCTGGGCCTCGCGGCGGAAGCGTGCGTGCACGGCCGGCTCGCCGAGGAGGTGCTGCCGGAGCACCTTGACGGCCACGGTTCGCCCTACGTCCAGTTGCTCCGCCTCGTAGACGGTGCCCATCCCCCCCACGCCAATCCGCTGGCGCAGTCGATACTTCTGCCCCAGCACTGTTCCAACCAAGGATGAGCGACTCATGACGCAACGTGTATACCCGAGCCTGATGAAGAACGTTGGCGGCGATCCGCCCGATGACGGATGCAGCCGCCGTTGAATTCGCGGAAGGCCCTTCGCTCAGCGACCTACCGGTATTGTAATTGTTTCAGGAGTTTCGCGGGGCTGATTCACCCGGGGTCGTGGTGACCTCTTCCAGGTGGTCTACTGGCGGTGTCCCGCGCTTCGGGCGGCTCACGCCGGAGTTCGCGGGCACGTTCTTCTCAAGGTTTGGGCTTTTTCGCTTTCTGAGACGGGATTCGCGTGTGGATTCCCGAGCTTGGCGGTGTTCGAGCGTCGCGTATGCCGTTCGTGAACTGCACCGTTGACGTGAGGGCCCTCGCTCATTTCTATCGTCCCACGCATCTCGCGAGGGAGTCGCCGTGGCAGGACAGACCGTTGAGTTGACCCAGGAGAACTTCGAGCGCGTCACCCAGGAGGCCGGGGTGTGCGTGGTGGACTTCTGGGCGGAGTGGTGTGGTCCCTGCCGCGCCTTCGCGCCGACCTTCGAGGCCGCCGCGAAGGAATTCCCGAACATCACCTTCGGCAAGCTCGATACGGAGGCGCAGGAAGAGGTCTCCGGCCGGATGGAGATTCGCTCCATTCCCACGCTGGTGGCCTTCAAGGACGGCGTCGAGGTCCGGCGCGCCTCGGGCGCGATGTCGGCCTCGGCGTTCGCGGCCTGGCTGAGCAAGCTGGACTCCGTGGACCTGGCCGTCGAGCAGCAGCGGGCGGCGAACCGCAAGCTGACGGAGGAGGGGACGCCACCGCCTGGCATTCCGCCCCACGCGGAATGGGACGCCGGAGACGAGGAGTGGTGCTTCGGCGACACCGACGAGGAGGGGGAGAAGCACGGCCCCTGGAAGTACTGGCGCGCCGATGGAACCCTTTGCAACGAGTGCATCTTCGTCCACGGCAAGCCACACGGCCCCTTCAAGCGCTTCCATGAGAGCGGGGAGGTGTCCCAGGATGGCGCGTTCGAGCAGGGCCACCTGCACGGCCCGCGCACCTGGTACGCGTCCGACCAATTCACCACCGAGCGGATGCATGAGAACGGCGTCAGCGAGAAGGTCCGCCGCACGGTGATGGTCTACGCGAACGGCCGCGTGACGCAGGTGCTGCACTACAACGGCGCCGGTGAACGCGTGGTGCCCTCCACCGGAGAGCCGTACCCCACACGGCCCGCGAACCTCCCCGAGAAGGCTGAGTACCGAGAGGACCAGGACCAGTGGGCGTCCGTGTCGCTCAACGCGAAGGCCGAGCGGCACGGGCTGTGCCGATTCTGGGACCGGGAGGGACAGCTCCTCTGGGAGAGCGAATTCCACGAAGGCAGCCGGCATGGCCGCTATTACTCCCGCGCCGTGGACGAGTACGCGGACCCTCGGGTGCGGTTCGACGAAGGGGAGATGGAGGACGACTTCGCGTGCGGCACGTGGAAGCTGCTGGATGCGGACGGCAACGCCGTCGTCACCCGGGACCTGGGCGTTGTCCAGGACCACGAGGCGTTGGATGCCTCGGAGGTGTTCTCGAACCTTCCGAGGAGCGCCGCGGAATGGCGTGCGTTCGCCGAGCAGGCTCGGGCGGACCGGCGATACCGGGAGGCGCTGCTGGCCATGGCGCGGGCGAGCGCCGTGTCGCTGGATGCGGGCCCGCTGAAGGCATGGCTGGAGTCGCTCACCCTGCCTCGAACGGAGGCGAGTGCTCGCGAGAATGCCGAAGGCGTGATGAACAGCGCGGGCCATGAGCGGGCGGCGTTGGCGGATGCGATGATGCGTGGCGCGGAGGCCGCGATGTTGCTTCGGGGCTTCGCGGTGCTTCACGACCAGCAGGACCGGCCCCGGGCGGCGTTGGACTTCATCCTGGCCGCGATGCTGCTCGCACCGGAGCGCTCGGCGTACCTGTTCACCCGGAGCCTCATCCTGGCGAACCTGGGGCTGGGCGAGCAGATGCAGAAGGACGCGGAGGCGCTGGCGCCGTCGGAGCCGGATTCGTGGCAGTTCCTCTCGGCTTACGGGCGGGTGCTGTTTCCGCGCTTCGAATTCTGGCCGGGACGTGAGCCCGCGCACTGCACGTTCGATGAGGTCCCCGACGGGCCCACGAAGGCGCTGGACGCGGTGCAGGCCGTGGTCCGCAAGTACGCCACTCGACTCCAGTTGCTGCGCGCGGAGATTCTCTCCCGCTTCAAGCCCGGCACGAACGTGCCCTGGCTGCCGCCCGATGTGTCGTCCCTGCTGCCGGACGGGCCCGTCGAGCTGGAGCAGACGGAGGTCGAGGACGCGGATGGTGACTCGGTGGATGTCGACGAGACGCTGTCCACGAAGGGGATGGGGATTCCGGCCTTGTCCCGTGCGGCCCGTGGGGACTGGAGCGCGCTGACCTGGCTCTTGTGGGCGTGCGGGGAGGATTCGATTCGGATGCCGGATGCGCTGACGCCTCCGGCCGACTTCGGTCAGGCGGCGGGACAGGCCACGCAGCGGCTGTGGCAGTGCCGCAACCGGCGAGCCCGTGGCCGCATCGACCCGGACCTGCCAACGTTCGATTTCGAAGGGGTTGCCCTCCAGGAGCTGCATCCCAATCTGGCGGGGATTGCCGAAGAGCAGTACGCGGAGACGCAGGCGATGTTCTTCTGGCTGACCGACGCGAACCACGTGTCTCCGTGGCAGGCCAATCTGAGGGGGTAGTCATGAAGCGGATTCGTCAGACGATTGAAGTCTCCGAGCCCCTGTGGCGGGCGCTGGAATTGATGAGCCGCGACATGGGCGTGGACCGGGATGCGCTGGTGGCGCAGGCCCTGTTCCAACTCGCGCGCCAGAATGGCTACGTGTCCCCCACCGTGGTGTCGCTGGGCGGGGAGGCGCAGGTGGCCGGTGGGGCCGTGACAGCTGCGGAGCCCGTGGTCCAGGCCGCTGCACCCGTGACGGCTGCGGAGCCCGTGGTCCAGACCGCTGCACCCGTGGCGGCGTCGAGCGTGGTCGCGCCTCCGGTCCCCGAATCGGTGGCAGTAGCTGTGCAGCAGCCCGTCAATCCTGGGGCCGGCGCGCAGGAGTCGGTGTCTGCCGCGGCAGGGGGGGCGGATACGGCGGCTCCGGCTGCCCCGGCCGTGGGCGCCTTCTCGGCGGACGACGCGACGGAGGAGCCCGCGACGGAACCTTCTGGCGTCACCTCGGTGCCATTGTCCGGGGCGCAGGTGAATTCCACTGAACTGGTGCTCGCGCGAATGCAGGAGATTCTCGCGGAGGTCGAGGCATCCGTGCAGCCGTCGGAGGGGCTGGCCGCGCAATCAGACGACGCTGACGATGAGGATTCCGACGACTCCGATGACGAGGAGTCTGACGACGCTGACGATGAGGATTCCGACGACTCCGATGACGAGGAGTCTGACGACGCTGACGATGAGGATTCCGACGATTCGTCGGATGAGGACTCGGAAGACGATGCGTCCGATGAGGATGCCGCGGAGGACGACTCGGACGAGGCGTCCGCCGAAGACTCAGACAACTCGGAGTTCGAAGAAGCTGCGTCGGACGATGAGGCCGAGGTACCGGCGGGCAGCGGCGTGAAGGGGGATGTGTCCAGTGACGACATTGCCGCGGAGCTTGCGGCACTGGGCATCGGGGATGAGCCCTCGGAGCCTGCCAAGGCGGAGGCACCCGTCGCGACGCCGATTGCGGCACGTCCACTGGTGGCGCGTCCTGTGCCGAAGATCCGGCCACCTGACGAAGCCGCGACGATTCTGGAGGACCAGTCGGCGGAGACGACCAACATCGTGAAGGCTCCCGCGCCGCTGGAGGTCTTCGTCCAGTGGGCGCAAGGCGCGCCGGTGGCCGTCTCCACGGAGCGCTTCACGATTGGCCGGGGCCCCCGTTGCGGCCTCGTCGTGAAGTCGGAGCGTGTCTCGCGCGAGCACGCCGTCGTGACGCGGGTGGGGGACGAGGTCTTCATCGAGGACCTCAACTCCTCGAACGGAACCTGGTTCAACAACGAGCGAATCACACGGCAGCAGGTCTCGGACGGTGACGAGTACATGCTCGGCACGGAGGCCGTGTCCTTCACGATGCGTCCCGCGGGCGGTTGAACACGAGGGGGCGATAACGGTGTCGGGCTTGCCGACACGGTTGGAGAAGGTCGCGCCCCCGATGGATGCCGGCATCCGGGGAGCTGCGGCGGCTACTCGAGGAGTTGCATCAGGTCCGCACGCGTAAGCGCGGTGGCTCCGGAGCCGCCGCCGAGCGCGGCCTCGAACAGCTCCCGCTTTTTCGCCTGGAGCGTGAGGATCTTCTCCTCGACCGTCCCCTGGGACACCAGCCGGTACACCATGACGGGCCGCTGCTGACCGATGCGGTGCGCGCGGTCCGCGGCCTGTGCTTCCACGGACGGGTTCCACCACGGGTCCACGAGGAAGACGTGGTCCGCCGCCGTGAGGTTGAGCCCCGTCGCGCCCGCCTTGAGGGAAATCAACATCACCGGTGGGCCCTTCGCGTCCTGGAAGGACGCTGCCACCGCGCCTCGGTTCGCCGTGCTGCCATCCAGGCGGATGAAGCCGATGCCCGCTTCCTGGAGCGCGGGCTCGATGAGGTCCAGCATCGACGTCCACTGTGAGAAGACGAGCGCCTTGTGCCCGTCCTCCACCGCCGTGCCCAGTGCCTCTACCAGGGCCTGCACCTTGGACGAGGTCTTCGCCTGCTGGCCCGGCACGAGGGCAGGGTGGCACGCGGCCTGCCGCAGCCGCAGCAGGGCCTCCAAGGCCTTCAACACGCTGCCGCCCGCCTCGAGCTGCGACACGACTTCCTCGCGCGTCGCCGCGTAGACAGCGTCGTAGACGGCGCGCTCGCGCTCCGTGAGCGTCACGTGGCGCACGGCGTCCGTCCGGGGCGGCAGCTCCGGCGCCACGTCCCGCTTGAGCCTGCGCAGGATGAAGGGCCGGATGCGCGCCCGCAGCCGCTCCGCCGCGCCCTTGTGGTTGTCCGCGACCGGCCGCACCCAGCGCTCCTCGAAGTCCTTCCGTCCGCCGAGCAGGCCCTGGTTGGTGAAGTGCATCAGGCTCCAGAGCTCCTCCAGCCGGTTCTCGATGGGCGTGCCACTCAGCGCCAGCTTGAAGTCCGCCTGCAATCCATACGCGGCTCGCGCCACCTGGCTGTCTGGATTCTTGATGGCCTGGGCCTCGTCCAGCACGACGGTGCTCCACTGCTTCGCGCCCAGGACCTCCGCGTCCAGGCGCATCAAGGCATACGTCGTCAGCGTCACGTCGGCCGACTCATCCAGCGCGCGTCCGGGGCCGTGGTACACGGAGACCTTCAGCGAGGGACGGAAGCGCTTCACCTCCGCCTCCCAGTTGGGCAGCACGCTCGTGGGCGCCACCACCAGGGTGCCCGGACCCAGCGTGCAGATGGTCTGCAGTGTCTTGCCCAGACCCATGTCGTCCGCGAGCACGCCGCCCAGCCCCGCCTGCCGGAGGAAGGTGAGCCAGCTCACGCCCTGGAGCTGATACGCGCGCAGCGTCGCCGTGAGGTCTTCCGGCAGCTGCGGCTCGGGAAGCTTCTCGAAGCCCTTCACCAGGGGCGCCAGCCGCTCCAGGCCCGGCGGGGACGGGTGCTCCAGCGCTTCACACAGGCCGGTGAGCTGCGGAATGGCGTGGTTGGCGAGCCGGCCATCCCGGCCTCGCGCGGACAGCAGGTCCGCCACGCGCTGGCCATGGGACTTCAGCCACTCCGCAGGCAGGGGCGCCCAGCCGCCACCTTCCAACGGCACCAACCCGAGCCCTTCTTCCCAGGCCCGCATGACCGCCGCCGCATCCACGGAGCGGGGTGACTCCCGGTCCTCGCCCTCCACCTGGAAGTCGAAGGAGAAGCCCACGTGCGGCACGCCCTCGGTGACGGCGCCCGTGTCCACCTTGAGCACCGGGCGCAGTTGCACGTTCGGGTTCGTCACCACCGCCGCGCCATCCCCCGTGAGGCCCCCGCGCCAGCGCCGCAGCTTGTCGGCGAGCTGGACGGCTTCCTTCCCCTGCACCGTGACGCGCCGCCCGGGGGCCATGTTCAGCTCGTCGCGGAGCTGGTGGATGAGCATCTGCTCGGCGGCCTCGTCGCGCACGGGCGCGGCGCCCTTCAGGTACACCATGCGTCCGCTGTCGATGCGCACGGTCGGCGGCGAGCCATACACCAGCGTCGGCAGCACGGAGAGGCCGGTGTCGAGCTGGTTCAGCTCCAGGGAGATGCGAGGCTTCAGCGTGCGGTCGATGGGCGGCAGCCGTTGACTTCGCACATCCACCGGCATGCGCCGCGCGATGTCGGGCAGCACCTTGCCCGTCAGGTCTCCCATCTGGTGGGGCGCGAAGGCGCGCTCCTGCGGCAGCTTCTCCAGCCACGCGCCCGTGAGGCCCTGCTCCCCCAGGGGACAGAGCGTCCCGCTGCACAGCGCGAGGCCGGGGCTCACCACCTCGGTGACGCGCGGGTCCTTCTCCACCTTGAGCACCGTGTTCTCACCGCGGTCCTCCACGGTGACGCGGGGCATGAGGGGCTCGCTCGTCACCGACACCAAGGCGCCGTCGAAGAGCACGGTGCGCGCGGGCTCCAGGACGCGCAGCAGCGCGTTGAGCCGCTCGGGTGGCAGCGCGCCCCGGGTGGGCTTCAGCAGCAGCTTGTCCGCGAGCAGGTCGCACGGCTGCGTCTGGATGCGAGCGGCCTCCACGGGATTGGTGAGCAGCGAGGCCAGGCTGCGTGCCAGCAGCCGCGCGGTGTTGTCCGGACGCACCACCAGCCGCTCCAACTGGAGCCCGCCGTCCACGCGCTTGAACCGGTACACCATGCGCTCCGGCTTCGGCGCGCCAGCCGCGGGTGCGCTGGGCCTGGTGACGGTGTTCGCACCTGGGCGCGCGGCGGGGACGGCCGGACGCTGCGCGGGGGCACGCCGCGCCGTGGCATGCTGGTGGAGAATCAGCGCCGCCGCGACCACGTGCTCGCAGGGGTCCACCCGGCCGCGGCAGTCGCACTCCCAGATGGCCTCATCCAGGTAGAGCACCGTCTTCACGGGGACGGGCCGGCTGGGCACGCGCACCCGCAGCACGGCCTCTTCCTCATCCACGGACTGCACCGAGACGGCGCCCGCGCGAGCGAGCGTCGTGCCGGCAGACCAGGTGTCCGGGCGCGCTTCCTCCCGGACGGCATCGAGCAGCTCCGCGGTCGCAGACATACGAGGCCTGCTTCCCTATCCCCATGCGGAGCCTCGTGCAACCCGGGCCTCGTTCCGGGTGCGGCGGGGTGTCAGGCGGTGTCCCTTGCCATCACATCAGGGCGCGGTCGTCGTGAGCGGAAAGTCCGCGCGCGCCCAGGCCTTCTCGAAAGCGGCGCGGGTGCGAGCCGCCTCCTCATGGCGTCCCTGCGCTTCGAGCGACTGCGTCAAGCCGAACAGGCCCCAGCCATTCTTCGGGTTGCGCCGCAGGTCCTCGCGGTAGACGGCCTCCGCTTCCTGACTGCGCCCGGCCTCCAGCAGCGCGGCGCCCTGGTAGTGGCGCACCGGATAGAACCAGTCCGCGGGCTCGGCGTAGGAGAGCCGGTCCGCGGCGTCGACGGCTTCCCGCCACAGCGTCAGGGCCTGGGGCCGGCCCTCGGCCTGGGCCACGCGGGCCTCCAACACGCGCACCGCGACGCCCAGCACGTCCTTCGCGGTGTTGAGGTTCGCGGCCAGGGTCGGAGGCACGGTGCGGGCCAGTTGTCGCAGCTCGGCCAGCTCCGCGCGGGCTTGTGGCAGTTGCCCCGTGGCCGCCAGCGCCATGCCGTGCGCGTGGAGCCAGAGGCCCGTCTGGACGGGGTACTTCGGGTTCGGGCGGGGCTCGGCGAGGAGGCCCTTCCAGTCCCCGAAGCGCACCATGGCGAACAGCGGCTGGGCCACGAAGAAGTCCATGCCCGGCATCATCGTGAGCAGCTCCGGCGGGAAGTGTTTCGCCGAGGCCCGGGCCGCCTCCAACGACTCCTGCTTCCGCCCCTCCATGGACGCGGAGTACGCCAGGAAGCCGAAGTTGTGGGACGTGTACATGGGGTAGAGGTGGCCGCGCGGCTTCGCCTGTTTCTGGTAGGCCAGGTCCGCCGCCGCCGCCTTCCGATTGCTTTCCGAGGCATCCGCGTAGCGGCCCACGCGCTGGTAGATGTGGGCCGGCATGTGGACGATGTGCCCCGCCTTCGGCGCCAGCGCGCCCAGCCGGTCCGCGGAAGGCTCCGCCTTCTCCGGGTTCGGCGAGGCCTCCACCGCGTGGATGTAATAGTGGTTCGCGCCCAGGTGGTGGGGGTCCCGGCTGAGCACGGACTCCAGCGTGGCGACAATCTGCTCCGTGCCAGGAGCCGGCGCCCCGTCCAGCGACCACAGCTTCCAGGGATTCTGGTCCATGAGGGCCTCGGCATGGAGCGTCTGCACGTCCAGGTCCTCCGGGTAACGCGCGGCCACGTCCGCCATGGCGCTGGCATAGGCCGCGTTGAAGGGGGCCATCTTCTCCGGTGGCAGGGCCTCCGGGCCGGGGTAGCGCTGGACGAGCGCGGTGATGAGGGCCTGCTCCACCGGCGTCGTACGGGGGGCGAGCTGCCGAGCGCGTTGGAGGGCGTCCCAGGCGGCGGGCGCACTCTCCGCCAGCATGGGCATGTTGTAGTTGGGGCCCAGCACCAGCGCGACGCCCCAGAAACACATGGCGCAGGTGGGGTCCAACTGCGCGGCTCGGGCGAACGAGCGTGCGGCCTCGTCGTGGTTGAAGCCATACGCCAGCCGCAGGCCCTGGTTGAAGAAGGCCTGGGCCTGGGGGGAGGCCGTGGTGACCTGGCGTTCGTGCGTCCCCAGCCCGTCGAGCAGTAACGCGCCGTCTGCCAGGGAATCCAGGGTCGGGGCCGAGTGCTCCGCGGCAGCGGCGGACGTGCCGGCGACCGCCAGGGCCAACATCAAGACATAGGGCAGGGGAGCACGCATGGGGGACCTCCGGGGGGATGTGCTCTTCCCTCAACCTGGGGTCGCACCGATGCACTGCCCATGGGGCGGCATGGTGCGCTGCCTGCTCGAAGTGATGCTTGGAGGGCACATCACTTTCTGCGTGCGGATGAGGGTTGGGAACAAGCCCGCGCCGTAGTAGATTCCCGCCCGGCGGAATCTCACTGCATCAGCACGAGCGTCCGCTCAAGACCACCCATGCTCGATAGGTGTTCGAGGGTTCCGCCCCCCAAGGGCCGGATTCCTCGCTGCGCCGCTTTTCCTACCCTTCCGCGTAGCGCCCAGGGAGATTCCGCCGTGCCTCACGACACCACGCTCATCGCCACCATCGCAGTTGGACTCGGACTGGCCTTCGTCGGTGGGTTCGTCGCACGCTGGCTGAAGCTGCCACCTTTGGTGGGCTATCTCCTGGCGGGCGTGGCCGTAGGGCCGTTCACGCCAGGCTTCGTCGCGGATGGGGGCCTTGCCGGTCAGCTGGCGGAGATTGGCGTCATCCTGCTGATGTTCGGCGTGGGGATTCACTTCTCCATCAAGGACCTGCTCGCCGTGCGCAATATCGCGGTGCCGGGCGCCGTCGTGCAGATTGCGGCGGCCACCGTGATGGGGACCGCGGTCTCGCACTGGTGGGGTTGGAGCCTGGGCGCGGGCCTGGTGTTCGGCCTCGCGCTGTCCACCGCCAGCACCGTGGTGCTGCTGCGCGCCTTGGAGGAGCGGGGCATCCTCGATTCGGTGAACGGCCGCATCGCGGTGGGTTGGCTGATTGTGGAGGACCTGGCGATGGTGCTCGCCCTGGTCCTCCTCCCGGCGCTGGGCAACGTCCTTGGCTCCGCCGACACGCAGACGGCCGCGACGGCGGCCGCTGGAGACAGCCTCATCTGGACCCTGGCCCTCACGCTGGGGAAGGTGTGCCTCTTCGTGGCGCTGATGGTGGTCGCCGGCACGCGGCTGGTGCCCTGGCTGCTGACCCAGGTGGCCAAGACGGGCTCCCGTGAGCTGTTCACGTTGTCGGTGCTGGCGGTGTCGCTGGGGATTGCGTTCGGGGCCGCCGCGCTCTTTGGCGTCTCCTTCGCGCTGGGCGCCTTCTTCGCGGGCGTGGTGGTCAGTGAGTCGGAGCTCAGCCACCGGGTGGCGGAGGATTCGCTGCCGCTCCAGGACGCGTTCTCGGTGCTGTTCTTCGTGTCGGTGGGAATGCTCTTCGACCCGATGGTGATGGTGAAGCAGCCGCTCGAGGTCCTCGCCGTGCTGGGCATCATCGTCCTGGGCAAGTCGCTGGCCGCCTTCTTCATCGTGTTGGCGTTCCGCTACCCGGTGAACACCGCCCTCACGGTGTCCGCGAGCCTGGCGCAGATTGGGGAGTTCTCATTCATCCTGGTGGGGCTGGGCGTCACGCTCGGGCTGCTGCCGAAGGAGGGGCAGAGCCTGGTGTTGTCGGGGGCCCTGCTGTCCATCACCCTCAACCCGCTCGTCTTCAAGACCATTGATCCGCTGCTGGCGTGGCTGCGCCGGCACCCACGGTTCGCCGCGCGCATGGACCCCGAGGAAGACGAGCTGTCCGACCTGCCCATTGGCATGGGGGATGTGCAGCTGCGCGAGCACGCGGTGTTGATTGGCTACGGGCGTGTGGGCGGCGTGATTGGCCAGAGCCTGGCGGAGCAGAAGATTCCCTTCGTGGTCGTGGAGCAGAACCGCGAGTACGTGGAGCGCCTTCGTGAGGAGGGCGTGCCCGCCATCTACGGGGACGCCGCGGTGCCCGGCATCCTGGAGCACGCGCACCTGGATACGGCGTCCATCCTCATCGTCGCCACGCCGGACGCGCTGCAGGCTCGCGCCATCGTGGAGCAGGCCAAAGGCGTGAACCCGTCCCTTCCCGCGGTGGTGCGCACGCATGGCGACGAGGAGCGGGACTATCTGGAGTCGCTGGGCGTGGACCGGGTGGTGATGGGCGAGCACGCGCTGGCGCGGAGCATGTTGGACTATGTGCTGGAGCGGCTGTCCGCACTGAAGGCCGGGCCTCTGTTGCCGGCACCCGCGGACGCCGTGGTGCCTTGAGGCCCGCGGGAACCGCGGCGCGGCTCCCACTCGAGACGGCGTCGTCGTGACATGAAAAAGGCCGAGGCGCGGCAAGCGCCTCGGCCCGTGCGTTTCATCGCCGCGTCCGCCCGGATGGGGACGCGGCGTCAGCCTTACATGTTGCGCCGGTACTGCCCGCCCACCTCGTAAAGCGCGCGGGAGAGCTGGCCGAGCGTGCAGACCTTACAGGCGTCCATCAGCGCGGCGAAGATGTTGCCGTTGTCCAGCGCCGCGCGGCGCACGGCCTCCAGGGCCTTGGGCGCCGTCGCCTCGTTCCGCTTCCAGAAGGCGTCGCGCGAGGTGATGGCGTAGTTCTTCTCCTCCGTCGTCGCGCGGATGACCTCGGGCGGCGTCACCGTCGGAGAGCCCTTGGGGTCCAGGAACGTATTCACCCCGATGATGGGCAGCGTCCCGTCGTGCTTCAGCGTCTCGTAGTAGAGGGACTCTTCCTGAATCTTGGAGCGCTGGTACATGCGCTCCATGGCGCCCAGCACGCCGCCGCGCTCGGAGATGGCGCGGAACTCCGCCAGCACCGCCGCCTCCACCAGGTCGGTCAGCTCCTCGATGATGAACGCACCCTGGCTGGGGTTTTCGTTCTTGGAGAGGCCGAACTCCTTGTTGATGACCAACTGGATGGCGAGCGCGCGGCGCACGCTCTCCTCGGTGGGCGTGGTGATGGCCTCGTCGTAGGCGTTGGTGTGCAACGAGTTGCAGTTGTCGTTGAGCGCGAGCAACGCCTGAAGCGTGGTCCGGATGTCGTTGAAGGCAATCTCCTGCGCGTGCAGGCTCCGGCCAGACGTCTGGATGTGGTACTTCAGCTTCTGCGAGCGGTCATTGCCGCCGTACTTGTCCCGGATGGCCTTGGCCCAGATGCGGCGCGCCACGCGGCCCAGCACGGCGTACTCCGGGTCCATTCCGTTCGAGAAGAAGAACGAGAGGTTGGGCGCGAAGTCGTCGATGTCCATGCCCCGCGACAGGTAGTACTCGACGAAGGTGAAGCCGTTGGCCAGCGTGAAGGCCAACTGGGAGATGGGGTTCGCCCCGGCTTCCGCGATGTGGTAGCCGGAAATCGACACCGAGTAGAAGTTCCGCACCTTCTGGTCGATGAAGTACTGCTGGATGTCGCCCATCACCCGCAGGGCGAACTCCGTGGAGAAGATGCAGGTGTTCTGCGCCTGGTCCTCCTTCAGGATGTCCGCCTGCACGGTGCCGCGCACCGACTGGAGCGTCTTCGCGCGGATGCGCTCGTAGACGTCGCGCGGGAGCACCTCGTCGCCGGACACGCCGAGCAGCAGCAGGCCCAGCCCGTCGTTGCCCAGCGGCAAGTCACCCTGGTAGCGGGGCCGCGGCAGGCCGCGCTCGCGGTAGAGAGCGTCCATCTTCTTCTCGACCTCGTCGACCTTGCCGTTCTCGCGAATCCACTTCTCGCACTGCTGGTCCACCGCGGCGTTGAGGAAGAACCCGAGCAGCATCGGCGCGGGGCCGTTGATGGTCATGGACACGGACGTGGACGGGTCCGCCAGGTCGAAGCCGGAGTAGAGCTTCTTCGCGTCGTCCACGTTGGCGATGGACACGCCCGAGTTGCCCACCTTGCCGTAGATGTCCGGCCGGTGGTCCGGGTCCTCGCCGTACAGCGTCACCGAGTCGAAGGCCGTGGACAGGCGCTTGGCAGGCAGGCCGCGTGACACGTAGTGGAAGCGCTTGTTGGTGCGCTCCGGGCCGCCCTCGCCGGCGAACATGCGCGCGGGGTCCTCGCCCTCGCGCTTGAGCGGGAAGACGCCCGCGGTGAAGGGGAAGGCGCCGGGCGCGTTCTCCCGCAGCAGCCAGGTGAGGATGTCACCCCAGTCCTCATAACGGGGGAGGGCAATCTTGGGGATGCGCAGGTGGGAGAGCGTCTCCGCGTACAGGTCCAGCTCGATGACCTTGTCGCGGACCTGGAACTGGTACTTGGACGCGGCGTAGCGGCGCTTCGTCGCGGGCCACTCAGCCAGGAGCCGGCGGCAGTCGGCGTGGAGCCGCGACTCCAAATCCTTGTACAGCTCCACCAGCTCGCTCAGGTAGGCGGGCTCGCCCTCGACGCGCTCGGTGACCTGCACCGTGTCCGAGGGGTCCTTGGGCTCGACGATTTCCAGGCGCTTCCTGCCCACGTTGGTGCGCAGCGCCTCGATGGTGCCGTGGAGCTGGTACATGCGCCGGGCGATGGCGGCCTGGGCCTTCACGAAGCCGTCATAGGACTCACAGGCCTCGACGATTTCCGCCAGGTAGCGCGTGCGCTCGGGCGGGATGATCCACTTCTTCTCGCTCATCCCCGGCGTGAGCTCGAAGCCGGACTTGAGCGGCGCGCCCGTCTTCGTGGAGATGGTGTCCATGAGCGCCCGGTAGAGCTGGTTCATCCCCGGGTCGTTGAACTGCGAGGCGATGGTGCCGTACACGGGCACCGCGTCATCGGCGGTGGTGAAGGCGTTGTGGTTGCGCTTCCACTGCTTGCGCACGTCGCGCAGCGCGTCCAGCGAACCGCGCTTGTCGAACTTGTTGATGGCGATGACGTCCGCGAAGTCGAGCATGTCGATCTTCTCGAGCTGCGTCGCCGCGCCGTACTCCGCCGTCATCACGTAGAGCGCCACGTCGGAGTGCTCGGTGATTTCGGTGTCGGACTGGCCGATGCCGGAGGTCTCCACCACGATGAGGTCGAAGCCGGCGGCCTTGCAGATTTCGATGGAGTCGCCCACGTGCTTGGACAGGGCGAGGTTGCTCTGGCGGGTGGCCATCGAGCGCATGTACACGCGCGGATTGTCGATGGCGTTCATCCGGATGCGGTCGCCCAGGAGCGCGCCGCCGGACTTGCGCTTGGACGGGTCCACGGACAGCACGGCGAGCGTCTTGTCCGGGAAGTCCGCCAGGAAGCGGCGCACCAGCTCATCCACGAGGCTGGACTTGCCCGCTCCGCCGGTGCCGGTGATGCCCAGGATGGGCACGCGCGGGCCCTTGGCCTGGATATGCGACATGGCCTCGCGCAGGGCCGCGCCCTGGGACGCGAAGTTCTCCGCGATGGTGATGAGCGGGGCAATCCGGGACGGCTCGCGCATCGAGGGCGCGTCGAGCAGGGGCGCGAAGTCCGCCGGCCGCTTTTCGAAGTCGCACTGGGAGATGAGGTCGTCAATCATCCCCTGAAGGCCCATGGCCCGCCCATCGTCCGGCGAGTAGATGCGCGTGACGCCGTAGCGGTGGAGCTCTTCAATCTCCGACGGGAGGATGGTGCCGCCACCGCCGCCGAAGACCTTGATGTTGGCCTTCCGCTCGCGCAGCAGGTCAATCATGTACTTGAAGAACTCGACGTGACCGCCCTGGTAGGACGTGATGGCGATGCCCTGCACGTCCTCCTGGATGGCGCAGTCGACAATCTCAGCCACCGAGCGGTTGTGCCCCAGGTGGATGATTTCCGCGCCCGAGGACTGCATGAGGCGGCGCATCACGTTGATGGCGGCGTCATGCCCGTCGAACAGGGAGGCGGCCGTCACGATGCGGACGTGGAAACGAGGCTTGTAGGGCTGGGGAACGGGTGTCTGCTGGACGTTTCGCACGGCGCGTACAGTAAGAGCGCCGTTTGTGTCGAGGCAAGGGATTGGAGCGTGACTGACCGCTCCTCGACGCGGGCTGTCAGGCCCTCGTTTCAGGGAGGAACGCGCCCAGCACCCGCAGTGCGGCCGACGTCGGTGTCGCACGCCCTTCGCGCACGTCCGCCTCCAGCGTGGGCACCAGTGTGGACACCTCGGGGTGCGCACGCAGGGCCGCTCGGAGGCCGTCCTGCACCATGGACCACATCCACTGCACCTGCTGCGCCTTGCGGCGGCGCTCCATCGCGCCCGAGGCCGTGCTCCGCCCGAGCTGCGTCTCGACGGATGTCCACAGCTTCTCGATGCCGGTGCCCTCCAGGGCACTGCAGGTGGTGATTTCCGGCTCGGCGCCCGGCCGCATCAGGTGCAACGCGGCGCGTAGCTCGGAGCGGGCCCTTTCGGCGCGCGGCTTGTTGTCGCCGTCCGCCTTGTTGATGGCGAGCATGTCCGCCACCTCGAGGATGCCGCGCTTGATGCCCTGCAGTTCGTCCCCGGCGCCCGCCAGCATGAGCACCAGGTAGAAGTCCACCAGGTCGGCCACCACCGTCTCCGACTGGCCCACGCCCACCGTCTCCACCAGCACCACGTCGAAGCCCGCCGCCTCGCACAGGAGCAGCGTCTCGCGCGTCTTGCGTGCCACGCCGCCCAGCGTGCCGCTGGAGGGGCTGGGGCGGATGTACGCGGCTTCCTCGCGCGACAGCCGCGCCATGCGCGTCTTGTCACCCAGGATGCTGCCGCCGGACACGGTGCTGGACGGGTCGATGGCCAGCACCGCCACGCGCTTGCCGGCCTTCACCAGGTGCATGCCCAGCGCGTCGATGAAGGTGCTCTTGCCCACGCCCGGCACGCCGCTGATGCCCACGCGCCGGCTGCCGCCCGTGGAGGGGAGCAGCCGCGTGAGGACCTCCTGGGCGAGCGCGGCGTGGCACGGCAGTTCGCTCTCCACCAGGGTGATGGTGCGCGCGAGCATGGCGCGGTCGCCCGCGCGCACGCCGTCCACATACGCGTCCGCGGACAGCAGCTTCACGCCTCTTCCTCCAGCGACGCGGCCAGCTTGTCGAGCAGCTCGATGGCCGCCTTGGAGATGACCGTGCCGGGGCCGAAGATGGCCGCGGCGCCCGCGGCGCGAAGCGCGTCGTAGTCCTGGGCGGGGATGACGCCGCCCACGACGACCATGATGTCCTCACGGCCCAGCGCCTTGAGGGCCTGCTTGAGCTGCGGCACCAGCGTCAGGTGGCCGGCGGCGAGCGAGCTGGCGCCCACGACGTGCACGTCGTTCTCCACCGCTTGCCGCGCGGACTCCTCGGGCGTCTGGAACAGGGGGCCGATGTCCACGTCGAAGCCCAGGTCCGCGAACGCGGTGGCGATGACCTTCTGGCCGCGGTCATGCCCGTCCTGCCCCATCTTCGCGATGAGGATGCGCGGCCGGCGGCCGAAGCGCGCGAGGAACGCGTCCGCCTTCTCGCGCGCATCGATGATTCCCTGGGCGTCCTTGCCCGCTTCGCTGGAATACACACCCGTCACGCTGCGCACCGTGGCCTCGTAGCGCCCGAACACCTTCTCGAGCGCGTCGCTGATTTCGCCCACCGTCGCCTTGGCGCGGGCCGCGTCGATGGCCAGCGCCAGCAGGTTGCCCTCGCCGCGCCGTCCCGCCTCGGTGAGCGCGTCCAGCTTGCGGCGGACGTCCTCCGCGTTGCGCTCGGCGCGCAGCTCGCGCAGCCGGGCAATCTGCGCCTCGCGTACCGCCGAGTTGTCCACCTTGAGAATCTCGATGGAGTCCTCGCGCTCGGGCGGGTACTTGTTCACGCCGATGATGGCCTGGCGGCCGGAGTCGATGCGCGCCTGGGTGCGCGCCGCCGCCTCCTCGATGCGCAGCTTGGGCAGGCCGGCCTCGATGGCCTTCGTCATGCCACCCAGCGCCTCGACCTCCTGGATGTGGGCCCACGCCTTGTGCGCCAGTTCGTGCGTGAGGCGCTCCACGTAGTAGCTGCCACCCCACGGGTCGATGACGCGCGTGGTGCCGCTCTCCAACTGGAGATAGAGCTGGGTGTTGCGGGCGATGCGCGCGCTGAAGTCGGTGGGCAGCGCGATGGCCTCGTCCAGCGAGTTGGTGTGCAGGCTCTGCGTGTGGCCCTGGGTGGCGGCCATGGCCTCCACGCAGGTGCGCACGACATTGTTGAAGACGTCCTGCGCGGTGAGGCTCCAGCCAGACGTCTGGCTGTGGGTGCGCAGCGCCAGGCTCTTGTCCGTCTTCGGGGAGAAGCCCTTGATGAGCTTCGCCCAGAGCAGGCGGGCGGCGCGCATCTTGGCCACTTCCATGAAGAAGTTCATGCCAATGGCCCAGAAGAAGGACAGGCGCGGCGCGAAGGCGTCCACGCTCAGTCCCGCCGCGAGCCCGGCGCGCACGTACTCCACGCCATCCGCCAGCGTGTAGCCCAGCTCCAGGTCCTGCGTCGCCCCGGCTTCCTGCATGTGGTAGCCGCTGATGCTGATGCTGTTGAAGCGAGGCATCTTCTCCGCCGTGAAGCGGAAGATGTCGCCGATGATGCGCATCGACGGAGCGGGCGGGTAGATGTACGTGTTGCGGACCATGAACTCCTTGAGGATGTCGTTCTGGATGGTCCCGCTGAGCTGCTCGGGGCGCACGCCCTGCTCCTCGGCGGCGACCACGTAGAGCGCCAGCACCGGGAGCACGGCCCCGTTCATCGTCATGGACACGCTCATCTGGTCGAGCGGAATCCGGTCGAACAGGATGCGCATGTCCTTGATGGAGTCGATGGCCACGCCCGCCATGCCCACGTCACCCGCCACGCGGGGATGGTCGCTGTCGTAGCCCCGGTGCGTCGCGAGGTCGAAGGCGATGGACAGGCCCTTCTGCCCCGCCGCGAGGTTGCGGCGGTAGAAGGCATTGGAGGCCTCGGCCGTGGAGAAGCCGGCGTACTGCCGCACCGTCCACGGCTGCTGCACGTACATGGTGGAGTAGGGGCCGCGCACGAAGGGCGGCAGGCCCGGCAGCGAGCCCAGATGCTCCACGCCCTCCATGTCCTCGCGCGTGTACACCGGCTTGACGGGGATGCCCTCGGGCGTGTCCCAGCGCTCGGCGTCGCGCGTGGCCTCGCCGGCCTGACGCAGTTGCTGGTCGCGCGTGGGCGCGGCGGAGTGCGTTTCGGGGGCGTCGAAGTCGATGCCCGAGAAGTCCGGTACGTGGGGGCGCATCAGGCCACTCCGAGCTGCTGGTGCAGTGAGGACAGGAGCGCGAACAGGTCCGCTCCCGCGTAGAAGAAGACGTCCACGCCGGCCGCGCGGAAGGCGACCTCATGGTCACCGGGCCGGCCCGCCACGGCCACCGCGCGCGCGCCCTTCGACTTCAGCGCCGCCGTCAGCGCGGGCACCCATTCTGGATACAGCGCGTCCGGCCCGGAGATGACGGCGAGCGGCGCGCCTGATGCCTGGAAGCGGGCCACCGCGTCCGCGATGTCCGCGAAGCCATGCTGGTCCGCCGGCTCGATACCGCCCGCGGCCAGGACGTTGGCCGTCCATGTGGAGCGGGTGGTGTGCTCGGCCACCGTGCCCAGGCTGGCCAGGAAGGCCTTGGGGCGCGCACCGTGCGCGGCGAGGTAGCGGTCGCTCGCGTCGCGCAGCGCCTCGAAGGGCTCGGCCACGCGCGCCGGGCGAAGCGGCAGGGGGCCCGACGTCGCGGGCGCCGTGGACGCCTCGGCGCGGGACGCCCGCTGAACGGGCGTTTCGCCCAGGTGGGGGAACTCACTCACGCCGACAATGGGCAGGCGTCGGGTGCGCACGGCCTTGTCACGCGCCGCGCGCGTCTCCGCGAGCACGCGGGCCACGTCGCCGCTCGTGAGCGCTTGCGCCATGCCGCCCAGCGCCTCGATGCGCCGCAGCTCGGTCCACGCCGCGCGGGCGATGTCCTGCGTGAGCTGCTCCAGGTAGTAGCTGCCACCCGCGGGGTCGGCGACGCGGTTGAGGCTCGACTCGTCGCGCAGGATGAGCTGCGTATTGCGCGCCAGCCGGCGGGCGGACGCGTCGGGCGTGCCCAGGGCTTCGTCGAACGGCGAGGTGCTGACGCTGTCCGCGCCACCGACGACGGCGGCGAAGGACTCCGCGGTGGCGCGGAGGATGTTCACCCACGGGTCCCGCTGCGTCTTCGTGGTGCTCGCGGTGCGCGCGTGCAGCACCATGGCCTGGGCCTCCGGTGAGCCGCCACACGCCGCCACGGCCTTGGACCACAAGAGCCTCGCCGCGCGCAGCCGAGCAATCTCCGGGAAGAACTGTCCCCCCACGGACATGGCGAACTGAACGGAGCGCGCCGCGACGTCGGGGGAGACGCCCGCGCGCTCCAGTCCGCGCAGGTACGCCACGCCCGTGGCGATGGCCCAGGCCAGCTCGTGCACCGATGTGGCACCCGCGTCCGCGTAGGCGCGCGTGGACACGAGCAGCACCCGGAGGCCGGGCGCGGCTTCACGCAGCGAGGTGACCAGGGGCGCGGCCTGGGACAGCGTCGCGTCCAGCCCCATGGGCAGCGAGCCCGCGCGGGCCAGGATGCCGAGCGGATCCACGCCGAGGCTGCCCTTCAGCGCCGCGCGGGACACGCCCGTCTGCTCCGCGACGTGGAGCAGGTGCTGGGCGGCGGCCAGCGGGTCGGACTCGGGCTCCAGGTGGACGGGCGTCGTGTCCAGTGGCGCATGGGCGAGCAGCCGCCGCAGCGCCTCGGCATCCGGTACGCGAACGCCGTGCGTGTCGCCCAGGTGGAGCCACACGCCCCAGCCGCCCCGCTCCAGGTCCGTGCGGATGGCCTCGGCGGCCTGCGTCACGTCCGGCTCGCTGTACTCCTGGCACACCACCCATCCACCCTCGGTGAGGCCCAGGGCCTGGGTGCCGCGCACGTAGGGGGCCACGCCGGGCGGCTCGGGCGGCGCGACGGCGGCGTCCTGCTGCGTGTAGAGCGGCTGGAGCGACAGGCCGCCTTCCAGCTGTGACTGGAGCGCGGTGAAGGGCTTGCCCTTCAGGTCCTTGTCCACGAGCCGGCGCCAGTCTTCCACCGACGGGGCCGGGAACTCCGAGGCGATATGGAGAGGCTCTTGAGCCATGCTGCGTCCTCGCGGGATGGGAGTGGCACCGACCCATAGGCGCAATGGACCGGCGGGGCAATGGGCTTGGAGGGGCTGCCTCAGTCTTCCGACGGGACGTCCTGGCCCTTGAAGCCCCAGTCCTCCAGCACTTTGGCTTCATCCAACGCGTTCTTTGTCTTCTTGAAGCGGGCGCCGGACACACCTTTTACCCGGCGCTCACACGCGGCCCAGGAGGCGTGGCGCTTCACGGAGCTGCCCACCTGGCTCAGGTAGGAGTACGCCTTGGCCGCGGCCTCCCGCTGTTCCCTGGGCTTCTCTGGAGGCAGTGACATGTCCTCCGGCAGGTCGTGCACCGCCACGCCGTAGCCGTGGAGCGGGCCGGTGTAGAGCCTCGCGTCACGCCCCTTGGAATAGGCCACGGCGATGGCGTCCACGCGCTCGTTACCGGGAACGCCCACGTGGCCCCGGATGTAGAACCACGCCACGGCGGCCGCCTCGGCGGCATGGTTCTCCTTGCGCTGCGCCAAGAGCGCCATCAGCCGTTTCCAATAGATGGCATTGGCGACCTCGCCGCCCTCGGCCGTCTTCCACCCGCGCCGGCTCCAGCCGAACGCCCACTTGGTGGCGCCCTGAATCACATACGTGGAGTCCGTGTGGATGTGGATGGGGCCCGGCGCGCGCTCCAGGTGGCGCAGGGCCTTGCCCACGGCCGTCAGCTCCATCCGGTTGTTGGTGGTCTCCGGCTCGTGGCCGCCCAGCTCCGTCACCAGCCCGTCGGGTGTGACGATGATGCTCCCCCAGCCACCCGGGCCAGGGTTTCCTGAACAGGCGCCATCAGCGAAGACAAGGGTCGGGCGGTGCTCCATGTCGGCACCCTATTCGGCGCGAAGTGCTCCCGCCAGGACGGCGGTGGCCGCGCGCTCAGTGCACGGCACTCAGGGAGGGGCCCGGCCGGACGCGCGCGAAGGCGGCGCGAACGGCCTCTTCCGGCTGAGCGCCGTTCAGCAGGAGCACGGGCCCATTGCCCGAGAGCCGCATGGCCGGGACGCCGCGGATGCCCAGCCGTTGGGCCTCCTCCTCGTCGGCGAGCACGCGCGCGGTGTACCGGCCCGCCTCCAATGCGCGTGTCATGGACTCGCGGTCCATGCCTGCGTCCTCCGCCAGCGCCCCCAGCACGCGCAGGTCCCCGATGTCCCGGCAGTCCGCGAAGAAGGCGCGGAAGAGGGCCTCATGGAACGGGGAGAAGGCGCCGGCGTCCTTGGCGAACTCGGCGGCTTCGAGCGCCAGCCGGCTCTTCGGTTGCACTGGCGGGGGCTTCATCGTCAGGCCCCGCTGCTCGGCCAACGGGTAGACGGAGCGGGCCCAGGCCGACCGCGGGGGCTCACTCACCGGGGCGAGCGGCCGCTCGGGCACCGGATGCAGCTCGAACGCGCGCCAGTGGATGTCGAGCGCCGAGCCCAGCCGGGCATGTAACTGCTCGAGGACGGGAAGCTCGAGGTAGCAGAAGGGGCAGACGTAATCGCTCCAGACGTCGAGGCGGACCGGCGTGTCCGATTGGGTCATGGGCGAGGCTCCTTGAAGGCCCCCGCAGGGGACGTCTCCTCACGTTGGCCATCCCCGTGCGGGCACGAGAGTCAGTGGCGCCGGTCCTCCTGGACTCCAGCCGGGCGTGCGGGCCGTTGCCGCGCGCTCGGAAGGATGGAGGGTGCGCCGCGTCACGAGGCCGAGAGTTCCTTGATGAGGGATTCCATCAGGGCGGGCACGGTCCGGTGCCGCAGGTTGGGCGTGGCCTGTCCTGCCCAGAGCGACACGAGGTCCGTGCGGCCCGCCTTGACGGCCGCGGGCTTGAGCTTCGACAGGAACCAGCCCTGGATGGGGAAGGGCGCGAGCGCTGACTGCTGATGGGCCACTTCCTCTGTCCAACGATTGCGCATGCCTCGCGCCAGCCGGCCCGTGAAGGACCTCGTCAAGGTGGTGTGCTTCGCGCGGTCGCTGAAGAGCAGCTCGCGGTGGGCGTCCGTCGTCCCCGATTCCTCGCAGGCAAGGAACGCCGTTCCCAGTTGCGCGGCCTGGGCACCCAGGGTGAGCGCGGCGCGAATGCCTCGGCCATCCGCGATGCCGCCCGCCGCGATGACGGGCACCTTCACGCGGTCGGCGACGAGCGGCGTGAGGGCCAGCGTCCCCATCAGCGAGTCCTCGGCGCGCGCGAGGAAGGAAGGACGGTGTCCGCCCGCCTCGAAGCCCGTGGCCACGATGAGGTCGACGCCCGCCGCGTCCAGGGCCTCGGCTTCGGCCAGCGTGGTGGCCGCGCCGGAGGTGAGGATGCCCTTGCGCCGACACTCCGCCAGGACCGAGGCGGGGGGCACGCCGAACACGAAGCTGAAGATGGGGGGACGGGCTTCGAGAAGCGCCTCGACCTGGTCCTCGAAGCGGTGGTGGAAGCGCTCGGGCATGGCGGGCTTCTCCACGCCGAGCTCGCGGTAGTACGGCTCGAAGAGGCGGTAGATGCGGTCGAAATCCTCAGGGCTGAGTGCGTCTCCGCCCGCGTCATGGTCGGAGACCCAGAGGTTCAGCGCGAAGGGCTTGTCCGTCAGCGCCCGAATCCGGTCCGCCACGCGGCCAAGCTCCTCGGGCGGGAGCTGATACGCCCCATACGAGCCCAGCCCTCCGAGATTCGACACCGCCGCCGCGAGTCGTTCGGTGGAGAGCCCGCCTCCGAAGGGGCCCTGGATGATGGGGTGTTGAATGCCCAGCTTCTGGAGGGCTTCGTTCGTTCGGTGCGGGCTCATCGCGGCTCCTTCGGTCGGGAATGGCGGAGGGATAACCGCGGCCGCTGGACGGAGTGGGAGAAACGACACGCGGAAGCGCGCGGGATGTCCGGATGCGGGACTCCGATTCCCATTCCCGTGCAACCGGGCTTCTCGCTTCGTCCAGATGGCCTGTACGCCGGGTGTGGCACGCGGCATGCTCGGGCGTCCTGGACATGACGATGACCCTTGGCCAGGACCTCCGCTTCGCGTTGCGCCGGCTTCGTGGCAGTCCCACCTTCACGCTGGTCGCGGTGGTCACGCTCGCGCTTGGGATTGGCGCCAACGTCTCCATCTTCAGCGTGGTGAATGCCGTGTTGCTGCGGCCGCTGCCCATGCACGACGACGCCCGTCTGGTGCGCGTGTACAGCCTGAGGACGCAGGGGCCGGGGCCCACCTCCGTGCTGGACTTCATGGACCTGCGGGACCAGAGCCGCACGTTGAAGGGCCTGTCCGCGGTGGCGCCCGTGGCGATGACGCTGGCGGCGGACAGCGCGGACACCTCGCCGGAGAAGGTGCAGGCGGGGATGGTGACGGGCGACTTCTTCCCGATGCTGGGCGCTCGCGTGGAGTTGGGGCGCGCGCTTCATCCCGATGACGTCCAGCCCGGCGCTCCGAAGGTGGCGGTGATTTCCCATGCGCTGTGGCAGCGGCGCTTCGGTGGGAGCGCCGCCGTGCTGGGGCGCTCGGTGGACCTGGGTGCTCCGGAGCCGTGGACGGTGGTGGGGGTGATGGCGCCGGGCTTCGACTTCCCCGCACGGTCGGAGCTGTGGAGCCCGCTGCTCTGGGAAGAGGGCATGACGAAGCCCGAGGGGCGCGGGGCGCACTGGCTGGAGGTGTACGGCCGGCTGGGCCCGGACGTGGCGCTGGAGTCCGCGCGCACCGAGCTCTCCGCCATCGCCCACCGTCTCGCGGAGCAGTACCCCCAGACGAACGAGGGCAAGGATGCGCACGTGGAGCCGCTGCGCGACGTGCTGGTGGGCAACGTCCGTCCGTCGCTCCTGTTCATGCTGGGCGCGGTCGGCTTGGTGTTGCTCATCGCGTGCGCGAACCTCACGCACCTGCTCCTGGCGCGGGCAGCCTCGCGTGAGGGGGAAGTCTCCGTGCGCATCGCCCTGGGCGCGAGCCGTGGCCGCATCGCGCGCGAGCTGTTGGTGGAGTGCGGCGTGCTCGCGGGGCTGGGCGCGGCCGTGGGGCTGCTGGTGGCGATGTGGGCGCTGGATGCGCTGGCCACGTGGGGGCCTCGGGACATTCCCCGCATCGAAGAGGTGTCGCTGGATGGCCCGGTGCTGGCCTTCACCGCGGGACTGGCTGTGCTGACCACACTGCTGTTCGGGCTGGTGCCCGCGCTCCAGGCGGGGCGGCTGGACCTGGTTCGTGGGTTGAAGCGGGTGGTGGGCGGCGGGGG
>NZ_VHLB01000130.1:0-18641 GCF_006547365.1 Myxococcus sp. AB056
CCGCACCCCTCCGCTCACCGTCCCCCTGCTCCCATGCCTGTCCGAGCTGCGACGGGTCAACCTGGCCCGCCTTTCCGCGAAAGGCCCTACCAAACGCCTTCCGCTTCAGCGCTGCCGTCAGACAACCGGCACCGCACAGGTAGGCGCCCCGTCCTGGCAGCCGCCTCTTCCTGTCCACCTCGATGGCGCCTCCGGGCCCTATCACGAATCGGGTCAGTTCCGCCTGTAGTCGCCGCGAACCGCATCCGACGCACGTCCGGACCGGACCTGACCCCACGTTCTGAACTTCCGGCTTGGGCCGGCCAGCCGGGCGCCGCACGTCCCCTCCCTTGCTCGCTTAGCTTACGGCGACTTGGTGGCTTCTGCGCCACCCTCAAGTGCCACCGTCATGGCGCCGCGCTCGGCATTCAGCTCCGCGCGCAGCTTGGCTTCCTCCACCAGATAGTTTTCCGCCGCGCTCTTCAGCTGACGGGCCTTCTTGATACCCACACCCGGAACATCGCCCAGCTTCGCCAGATCCTTCTCATTGGCGATGTCCTCCACCGAGCGGTACCCCGCGAGGATGAGCTGCTCGATGGTCTTCTCACCGACGCCACGCACGCGCGCCATGCGCTCGGGCTGGCTGAGTTCGTCCGGATGCCGCCGAGCCTCCGCGATGCGGGCCTGCTCTCTTTCATAATCCATGCGCGACAGTTCCGCCTGATCCTCGACCATCCGGGTCCGGGCGGCTTCCTGCATGGAGGGGATGCGGGCCGGGTCGATGCCGGGCAACTGCGCCAGCAACTCCGCGTTGGCCTCGGCGATGTCCCGGGCCTGACGGAAGCCGTGCGCGTAGAGCGTCTCCACCAGCATCTCGTTGACGCCGGGCAGCGAGCCCAGGGAGCGGTTGGCGAACTCGCGCAGCTCGCGGACCCGGCTCTCGCTGTTGATGTCGAGCTTCCAGCCGGTCAGCTGGGCGGCCAGGCGGACGTTCTGACCGCGACGGCCAATGGCCAGGCTGAGCTGGTCGTCCGGGACGATGAGCTCCATGGCGTGGTTGGCCTCGTCGATGATGACGCGGCTGACCTCCGCCGGGGCCAGCGCCGAGCACACGAAGCGGGCCGGATCCTCGTCGAACGGGACGATGTCGATCTTCTCGCCGCGCAGCTCCTGCACCACCGCCTGAACACGGCTGCCCTTCATACCGACGCAGGCGCCCACCGGGTCCACGTCCGAGTCCCGGCTGGACACGGCAATCTTCGCCCGGCCGCCCGGCTCACGCGCCGCCGCCTCGATGACGACGATGCCTTCGGCGATTTCCGGCACCTCCATCTCGAACAGCTTGGTGAGCAGGTTGACGGACGCGCGGCTGAGGACAATCTGGGGGCCCTTGGACTCACGGAGCACGTCCAGCACGTAGGCCTGGACGCGGTCGCCGGGGCGGTAGGTCTCACGCGGGACCTGCTCGCGCACCGGCAGCACGGCCTCGGCGCGGCCCAGGTCCACGATGATGTTGCCGCGCTCGAACCGGCGGGCGATGCCGGTGACGATTTCGTTCTTCCGGTCGCGGTACTCGTTGAAGACGTTCTCCCGCTCCGCGTCGCGCGTGCGCTGCAGGATGACCTGCTTGGCTGTCTGCGCGGCGATGCGGCCGAAGCCGCGGCGGAAGGTCTTCAGGCGGAGGATGTCACCGTACTGGTCGTCCTGGGCCTTGGCCTCGGCGGCGTCCTCGTCCCGGTAGAAGATCTGGAACACGAGCTCGTCGCCCGGCTCCACTTCCATGCCCTTCTTGTGGGCCTCGACCAGGGAGATCTGATTCACCGCCTGGACCGGGTCGACAATCTCCTCGACCACGGTGATGGCCTGGAACAGCTCCACGACGCCCTTGTCCGGGTCGTACTTCGCCTCGAGCTCGCGGTCCTGGCCAAAGTGCTTCTTGGCCGCGGTCTTCATCGCGTCTTCGAGCGTGGCAATCAGCACAGCCCGGTCGATGCCCTTGTCCTTGGCGACCTGGTCCAGGACGAGGTTGAGGTTGACACTCGGGTTGGCTTGCGGCGTGGGCATGGTCTTCTCCTAAAAGGGTCCACGGGCGCCCTCGCGCGGAGGGGCACCCTGTATGTCGACGTCTAGAACTGGAACTCCAGGTTCGCCTTGGCGATGTCCTTGAAGAGGATGTGGAAGGTTCCGGCCCCTTCCACCTCCACCGAGATTCCGTCGCCTGCCACCTCGGTCAGCGTGCCGGTGAAGTTCTTGCGCGGGGGCTCTCCCACCGGGCCGAACGTCTTCACCTTCACCTTCTGTCCCTTCACCCGCTCGAAGTGCGTCGGCTTCCTCAGCGGACGGTCCACTCCGGGGCTGGAAACCTCCAGGTTGTACTCGTGGGGGATGAAGTCCTCCACGTCGAGCGACGGATCCACCGCGCGCGACACCTGGGTGCATTCGTCCAGCCCTACGCGGCCACCCGGCTTGTCGATGAACAACCGGAGCACCCAGCCCTCGCGCTCCCGGAGGAATTCCAGGTCCACGAGCTCCAGGCCTTCACCCGCGACAATGGGCTCGAGCAGGGCCAAGGCCCGCTCCTCCACCGTCTGCTTGAGGTTCTTCTCCGACATAAGCGGGAAACCAGTCTCCAAAAACACGAAAAGCGGGCACGCGGCCCACTTTTCGAAGTGCTTCATCGAAAAATGTCGGGGCGTCCGTAGCACACGCCCCGTCGGGGTGTAAAGGAAGGACGCGCCCTCCTGCTCCGGGTGAAACGCGCCCGGCTGGGCGAGGAATTCCCAGGGGTTCCGAGGCCCCACGAGGGTTATAACGCGCCCATGCACCTCATCGCCGCCGCGCAGATGGTGTCCACCGCCGACAAGGCCCACAACCTGGAAGCCGCGACCCGGCTCGTCCGGCGCGCCGCCGCACTGGGTGCCCGGCTGATGGGCCTCCCCGAGAACTTCTCCTGGATGGGGCCGGAGCCCGAGCGGCAGGACGCCGCCGAGGGGCTCGACGGTCCGACGTTGTCCCGGATGGCCAGCCTGGCCCGGGAGCTGAAGGTGACGCTGCTGGCCGGCAGCGTGCTGGAGACGGGCGCGCCGGGTGGGCGCCTCTACAACACCAGCGTCCTCTTCGGCCCCGGCGGCGAGCGGCTGGCCGTGTACCGGAAAATCCACCTCTTCGACGTCGAGGTGGGAGATGGTGCGACCTATCAGGAGTCCGCGGCGGTGGCGCCGGGAACGGACGTCGTCTCCGCGGAGACGGAGGTCGGCCGGCTGGGGCTGTCCGTCTGCTACGACCTGCGATTCCCCGAACTGTACCGGCGGCTGTCCCGCGAAGGCGCCACGCTGCTGGCGGTCCCGGCGGCCTTCACCCTCATGACGGGCAAGGACCACTGGGAGGTGCTCCTGCGGGCCCGCGCCATCGAGAACCAGGCGTACGTGCTGGCGCCCGCGCAGGGAGGACGGCACTCCGCCAACCGCGTCACCTATGGCCACGCCCTGGTGGTGGACCCGTGGGGTCTGGTGACAGCGCGAGCCTCCGAGGGCGAGGGGCTGGCGCTGGCGCCGGTGGACCCGGAGCTGCAAGCACGAATCCGCCGCAACCTCCCCTGCCTGGAGCACCGCCGTTTGGACTAGCGTGCGTGTACCCAGGCCCGCCCCCCTCGGGTCCACCTTCGATAGACTTCGGGTCCCCCGGAACTCCTCTCGTGAACGGACGACGCTGGTCTCCCATGTTGCTTGCGCTCGCGCTTTCGGCCCTCCCCACCGGCTGCACCGCCGATGAGCGTCCGTCCGCGCCCGACGCGGCAACGCCTCCCACGGTGGCCACACACCGCGCACACCTGCGAGCCATGAAGGGCGGCGTCCAAATCAAGCGCGCCACGGCCGACGAGTGGAGCCCCGCCCGGGAAGGCCAGCCGCTCTACGAGAATGACAAGGTCCGCACCGAGGCGGGCGCCGGCACCGACATCGTCTTCGCCGCCAACGGCAGCACGGTGCACCTCACCGGGGACTCGCTCATCAGCATCGCGGAGACGCGCACCCGCCCCGGCCAGCAGCGCACGGACCTCACCGTGTTGCGGGGCCGCATCGACGCGGAGCTGGAGAAGCCCGCCACCCAGTCCCTGTCCGTCACCACGCCGTCCGCCACCATCCAGGCGGGAAGGGAGATTGTCTTCCAATGAAGGCGGCGCTCCTCCTCCTCACATGGCTGGGCACGACGCCCCCGGGCACCGTGGTGGTGGGCCCCAACGAATCCCTGCGCCAGGTGGCCCAGCGCACCCTGGGCGACGCGCGCGCCGCGGGGGAGCTGCGCGCACTCAACGGACTTTCCTCGGACGACGTGGCGGCGGGGACCCGGCTGAAGGTGCCCGGCCACGAGCGCGTGCTGGCGCAGAAGGCCCTGGAGACGGCGCGCACGCTGGTGGCCAGCTCGAAGGATGCGAGCGTCCCCCCAGCGGCCTCCTCCCGGCTGAAGGTCGCGGAGTCCCATTTCCGCGAGGCGCGCTACACGCAGGCGGCATCGGAGGCCAATGCCGTGGGGAAGCTGGTGGCGGCGGACCGCTCGCCGCAGTCCTCCGCGTTCTCCGTGGAAGTGGGCGACGGCGACAGCACCACCGTCACCGTGAAGCACGGCCCCCCGGTCCGCGTGGAGGCCGAGGGCGTCACACAGCCCGTCGCCAAGGGTGAATCCATCCGCGTGGAGAAGGGCCATCCGCCCCCCGCGCCCCTTCGGCCGCTGGTGGCTCCCAGCCCCGGGCAACCGGAGGATTCCGCGCGCCTGAAGCGGCGCCCCGACCGGGACGGGCACCTGGGGCCGGTGAAGCTGACCTGGGAGGCTGTACGGGGCGCGGAACGTTATGAAGTGGAAGTGTCGCGCGCGCAGGAGCAACGCGCCGTCTTCACCCAGACAGTCACCAGCCTGGAAGCGAAGCTGCCAGTGCTCCCCGCGGGAAGCTACCGGTGGACGGTGCGCGCGGTGGGCCCCGCGGGCCCGTCCGAGCCCAGCGCGCCCCGGCACTTCGAGCTGGTGTCCGAGCGCCTCAAACTCGAAGTGAAGAAGGGCCAGTGGCAGTAACCCCTGGAGGAGCCACGCCGTGCGCCTGTTCAAAGCCATCCTCCTGTTGATGCTGGTGGTGGGCGTCGTCCCCACGCTGATGGTGGGGTGGCTCTCCGTCTCCCATACCCGGGAGCTCCTGGTGCGCGACGCCCAGGAACTGGCACAGGAGCGCGTGAAGCAGCTGCGCCTCAAGGCCGAAATCTTCCTCGGCGAGCCCACCGACGCGGTGCTGGGCCTGGCCCGCGTGCCCGGCTTCTTCGGCCTGCCCTTGGAAGCGCAGCAGACGCACCTGGCCTCGGTGCTCAACCAGCGGCGCGATGTGCTGGCGCTCACCGTGTTCGACGCCAACCGCCAGCGGCTGCCGGGACTCCAGGCCTTCTCCAAGCACGACGTGCCGCCCACCGCGCTGGCCGGACATGAGGAGCGCGCGCGGGCGCTGCTCGAGAACATCGAGGGCGTGCGCTACGCGGACGTGGTGAAGGACCCGCAGGGCAGCGAGCCGGTGCTGACGCTGGCCTTCCCCCTGGGCGAGCCCATCCGAGGGTACATCGCAGCGGACCTGTCCCTGGCCGACCTGCGGAAGATGCTGGAGCAGGAGCGCGTGGGCAGCACCGGCTTCGCCTATCTGACGGACCGGCACGGACACCTCGTGGCGGGCGGTGGCGGCGTCGCCGGCCTGGGCGAGGACGTGGCGCAGCGCGGCCCGGTGGCGCACCTGCTGAAGCAGCTGGTGGGCAAGTCGGACATGGAGCTGTTCCACGTCGGCAACTTCGGCGAGGGCCGGGACGCGGTGGTGGCCGCGTACACGGTGCTCCCCGAGACGGGTTGGGCCATCGTCTCCGAACAACCCGTGGAGCACGCCTACCGTCAGGTGGACACCATGGAGCAGCGCATCCTCCTGGGTCTGGGGGCGGCCATCCTGGTGGCGGTGGTGCTGGCGGCGCTCTTCTCGCGGAACCTCACCCGGCCGCTCAAGGGATTCATCAGCGGCGCGCTGGAGCTGGCGCACGGCAAGTTCGGCGTCGAGGTGGACATCAAGCAGAAGAACGAGCTGGGCGAGCTGGCGCAGACGTTCAACTACATGAGCAAGCAGCTGCTCGCGTACGACATGGAGAACCGCGGCCTCTACGAGAGCCTGGAGAAGGGCTACCTGGAGACCATCGTCGCGCTGGCGAACTCCATCGATTCGAAGGACGCGTACACCCGCGGCCACAGCCAGCGCGTGGGCGACGTCTCGGTGCAGATTGGCCGGGAGATGCAGCTCACCGAGCGCGAGCTGCGGCAGCTGCAGTACGGCGGCATCCTCCACGACATCGGGAAGATTGGCATCGTGGAGTCCATCCTCTGCAAGCAGACGCGGCTGACGGACCAGGAGATGGACATCATGCGCGAGCACCCCGCCATCGGTGACGCCATCATCGGCCCGGTGAGCTTCCTGGGCGCGGTGCGCGCGTGCGTCCGCCACCACCATGAGCGCTGGGACGGCACCGGCTACCCGGACAAGCTCAAGGGCGAGGACATTCCCCTGCTGGCCCGCATCGTCGCGTGTGCGGACACCTTCGACGCCTGCACCTCCACCCGCCCGTACCAGAAGGCCATGCCGCTGGAGAAGGCGATGGAAATCCTCGACAACCTCAGCGGCGCCCAGTTGGACCCGAAGGTCGTCCAGGCCCTGAAGCAGGTGCTGGCGAAGCAGGGCGTGCGGCTGGAGGGCCACCGGCTGCCCGTGAAGCTCGCCTCCTGACGGCCGAAGGATGGTAGGGAGGGCGCAAGACTGTTGAGACTCTGGAAGGTGAAACGTTGAGCTTCTGGGACCGCATCAAGCCCGCCCCCCAAGTCGTCACCGCGACGGACGCACAGCTGTCCTCGGATGGCGCACGCCTGGACCTGACGTGGGACGACGGGGTGAAGACGGACGCCACCGCACAGGTGCTGCGCCAGCAGTGCCCCTGCGCCGCGTGCGTGGACGAATGGACGAACAAGCGGACGCTGGACCCGTCGAAGGTCCCCGCCGACCTGCGCATCAAGCAGGTGCAGCCCGTGGGCAACTACGCGCTGGCCTTCAGCTTCAGCGACGGGCACACCACCGGCATCTATCCCTGGAAGCTGCTGCGCGACATCACCCAGCCCGCCGCCTGAGCGCCCCGTGAACGAACGCTACCGGCTCGTTCGTCCGCTGGCCTCTGGAGGCATGGCGGAGCTCTTCCTCGGCGTCGCGCGCGGCGCGGAGGGATTCGAGCGGCCGGTGGCCATCAAGCGGGTGCTCCCCCACCTGGCTCGCGAGCCGGACATCGCGCGCATGTTCCTGGCCGAGGCCCGGCTGGCCACGCTGCTGCAACACCAGAACATCGCCACCGTCCATGACGTGGGCCAGGGCCCCGAAGGGCTCTTCCTGGTGATGGAGCTGGTGGACGGGTGGGATTTGGGCGTGCTGCTGCGCTCGGCCGCGCGCCGGGGCGTGCGCTTCCCTCCGCACCTGGCCGCCTTCATCGTCCATCAGGCCCTGGCGGGGCTCGGCCATGCCTACCGGAAGGTGCATGACGGGCGGCCGGTGATGGTGGCCCACCGCGACGTGTCGCCCTCCAACGTGCTGGTGTCTCGCGAGGGCGAGGTGAAGCTGACGGACTTCGGCATCGCGCGGATGGCCGGCCCGGCCCACACCGCGCCCGGCGTCTTCCGAGGGAAGGAGGCGTACACCGCGCCCGAGGTGCTGCAAGGCGCTCCCGCCACCGCCGCGAGCGACCAGTTCTCCCTGGGCATCGTGTTCTACGAGCTGCTCACGGGGCGGCATCCGTTCCACACCGAGAGCGACGCGAGCGCGGTGGCCTACGCCATCCTGACGCGGCCCGTGGAGCCACCGCAGGGCGTGCCCACACCCCTGGCGGGCGCCGTCATGCGAATGCTGGCGAGGGCGCCCCAGGAGCGTTTCCACTCGCCGGAGTCACTGGCCGAAGGCTTTGCCCGGTGGTTGGCCCAGGTCGGCGAGCCCGCGACGTCGCAGACGCTGGCCGCGTTCCTTCGCGGGCTGGGATTGCCGCCGCCCCTGAGTGAACAGGCAACGGCTTCCAGCCCCCCGGCTGACGCGGGTTCGCTGGCGATGGCCGTGCAGACGCCGGCGCCCGCCGAGGCCGCTGCGCCGGAAGAAGCGCCTCTCTCCATGCCGGGCGGCGCGGCGCTCAGCGTCAGTGGGCGGATGGTGCATCGCTGCCCTCGATGCAACCACGTGCTCTCCTCGCCCCGAGCGCGGTGCTCACACTGCGCGATGTGGCCGGATGCCTCGACCGGCGCGGCGGCAACGGCTCGCACGCCCACCGCTCCCGGTGCCTTCGCTCCATCCGCGGGCCTCGAGCTCACCGCGCATCAGACGCTCGCGGAGAGTGTCCCCCAGACGCACGTCACGCCGGGCGCGAAGAGCGTGCTCCAGACCGACGCCGATGCACTGGAGCTGGCGGAGCGCCCGCCCTCGCCAGCGAGCGACTGGCCCGATGAGGCGGCCCTCCTCCGGCGCTCGCGCCTGAAACGGGCACTGGGGCTGCTGCTCGTGGCGCTCCTGGTGGGCACCGGCATCTGGCTGTGGCCTCAGCGCTCCACCCTGCTCATTCGGGTGATGTCGGCGACGGGGCTCCGCCTGTCGGCCCCGATGCTGCGCATCGACAGCGACCCGCCAGGAGCCACCGTCTGGGTCCGGGACGCGGAGCTGGGGACGACGCCCCTGCTGCTCGAGAACCGCTACCCAGCAGGACGCGTCCCCATCCAGGTCCGGCTCAAAGGCCACCGCACATGGAAGGGGACGTTCTCCGGCGGCGAGGCCGCTCACATCGAGGCGAAGCTGAAGCGCTGAACGCGCCTCACTTCACCAGGCGCAGGTGGCCACGACGCGGCGGCGGCTCGTCCGGCGGTCCGTCCGCGGGCGGAACATCGGCGGGCGGCTCATCGCGCCGCTCGCCCTGCACTTCCCGGAGGAAGGTGCGCGGACGCTCCGCGGCCACCGGCACGGGAGCGACGGGCAGGGGCTGCGCCGGACGTGACGCGGCCGTCTGCTGGAGCAACTCCGGCGGCATGTCCTCCGGGTACATCCAGAACTCCTTCGTCACGTGGCTGGCGATGGCGAACAACGCCGACCACGGCACCGCGATGGTGAAGCGCGAGCCGGAGAAGCTCAGCGTGGAACGCACGCCCCACTCGCCCACCGTGAGGTCCGGTGGGTCGAACCGGTACGAGAGATTGAGGCGCAGGTGCGCCTCCGTCTTGACGGAGGCTGGGACGAGCACGCCCGGACGACGCGCGTCCAGGTGAATCATCACCATGCCCTGGTCGAGCGCGGCCAGCAGCCGCTCCTTCTTGTCGAGAACCTTCTTGTCGTCCATCGGTGTACGGCGAAAGAACTTCGGGCGCCCCTCTCAACGTCGGCGCATCGCCCGGTCCATCTCCCGCTTCGTCTCCCGCTCCTTGATGTCGTGGCGCCGGTCCTCGTGCGTCTTGCCCCGGCAGAGCCCCAGCTCCACCTTGGCACGGCCGTTCCTGAAGTACAGCACAAGCGGGATGATCGAATAACCCCGCTCACGCACCTTCGCCGTCCAACGGTCGATTTCTCCTCGGTGCATCAACAACTTGCGACCCCGAGTGGGAAGGTGGTCGAAGAAGCTCGCCGCCTTGTAGGAGCCGATGTTCGCGTTGAGCAGGAAGAGCTCGTCCCCCTTGGGGAGCGCGTAGGCGTCCGACAGATTGGCGATTCCGTCTCGCAGAGACTTCACCTCGCTTCCCGTGAGCGCCAGCCCGGCCTCCACCTTTTCGTCGACCGTGTAGTCGAAACGCGCACGACGGTTTTCCGCGATGACCCTCACGCCGGGCTCACGGCCCACTCCCTTTGGCTTCCCTCCGGATGTCATACGCGTCCCGCGTTCTCCTCACCACCCAACTGCATGTTGTCGATGAGGCGCGTCGTGCCACTGAAGGCCGCGACGAGCAACCGGGCAGGCTGCCCGGGCGCCACCGAAGCCAGAGGCGTCAGCCGTTCCGCATCCACCAGTTCCACGTAGTCTTCCCGGAGCCCCGCCGCTTCCAATTCGCGCCGGACGGCCGCCACCAGGGGCTCCGACTCCCGCGTGCCCTCGCGCAGCAGCGCCTGGGCGGCCTTGAGCCCCCGGGACAGGGCCAGCGCCCGCTGCCGCTCCTCGGGGGACAAGTAGGCATTGCGGCTGCTCATCGCCAGGCCGTCCGGCTCGCGCACCGTCGGCATTCCGACGATGTCCACGCCCAGGTGCAGGTCCTGGTTGAGCGCCCGGATGACCTGGAGCTGCTGGTAGTCCTTCTCCCCGAAGAGCGCCACCTCCGGGCGGAACAGCGTCAGCAGCTTCGTGACGACGGTGGCCACCCCGCGGAAGTGCCCCGGACGCCGGGCCCCGCACAGGCCCTGGCTGACGTCCGTCACCTCCACGTACGTCTGGTAGCCCTGCGGGTACATCACCTCCGGGCCCGCGGGCGCGAAGATGGCCTGCGCGCCCGCGCTGATGCACTTGGCGACGTCACCCTCGAAGTCGCGGGGGTAGCGGGACAAGTCCTCCTTCGGCCCGAACTGCGTGGGGTTCACGAAGATGGACACGGCCACCACGTCCGCGCGGCGCCGCCCCTCGCGAATGAGCGAGAGGTGACCTTCATGCAGGAAGCCCATGGTGGGCACCAGCGCGAGCCGGTGCCCCTCCCGGCGCAGCCCCGCCGTCCAGTCCTTCACGTCCGCAATGGTTTTCAGGACGGCGGGAGCCATGACTAGGCGGGTCTCCCGTAGACGGGGCCCAGCTTGTCGCCAGCCTCGGCGGGCGCGGACGGCTCCACCCGGGCCGCCGGGGCCGGAGCCCCCGGCGCCAGCCGGATGTTCTTGGTCGCCTTGAAGGAGTGCTCCTCGTCCGGGAACGCGCCCTTGCGGACCTCCGCGAAGAACGCGCCCGCGGCCTCGGTAATCGAGCCGTGGAGGTTGGCGTAGCGCTTCACGAACTTCGGCTTGAAGTCCGGGTTCATGCCCAGCAGGTCGTAGCAGACGAGCACCTGGCCGTCACAATCCACGCCGGCGCCAATGCCGATGGTGGGGATGGACAGGCGCTGCGTCACGGTGTGCGCCAGGTCCATGGGCACGCCTTCCAGCACCAGCGCGTAGGCCCCGGCCTGCTCCAGCGCCAGCGCGTCGTCCAGAATCTGCCGCGCCTGGTCCTCGCCGCGGCCCTGGACGACGTAGCCGCCCATCTTGTGGACGGACTGCGGCGTCAGCCCCAGGTGTCCCATGACGGGGATGCTCGCGCGGACGATGGCCCGCACCGTGTCCGCGAACTCAGCGCCGCCCTCCAGCTTGATGCTGCCCGCGCCGCCTTCCGCCACCAACCGGCCCGCATTGCGGACTGCTTCCTGGTTCGACACCTGGTAGCTCATGAACGGCAGGTCGGCCACGACGTGCGCCCGGCGCGCGCCTCGGGCCACGGCGGCCGTGTGGTAGACCATCTGGTCCATCGTCACCGGCAGCGTGGAGTCATGCCCCTGGATGACCATGCCCAGCGAGTCGCCTATCAGCAGCACATCCGCGCCTGCCTCTTCGAGGATGTGGGCGAACGTGGCGTCGTAAGCGGTGACCATGCAGATCTTCTGACCGATCTGCTTGAAGCGCTTCAGCGTGTGGATGGTGACCTTGTCCTTCACGGTTCACCTCCTATGGCTACGGGTTGAACGGCCTGACGGGCCCATTCGCGCCTCGCCGTCCCCACCGGGGATCGCCGGGAGCCCTGGGCCCGCCACCGCACTCTAACGCCCCCGCGCCCGCCGTGGGGGCATTGAAGGCGGACGTCCCACCAGGAGCCTGACTTTCAGCCCCGGCGGGAAGCCTTTGGAACGTAATGCTGCGTGCCCGGCTTCGCCTTCCGGATGGTGGCAAGCAGGTCTTCCCTGTCTGCCTCGACATTCACGAAGTCGATGTCCGAGGTATCCACGACGAGGAGCGGGGTGTCCGTGTAGTGGAAGAAGAAGTTGTTGTAGGAGTGGACGAGCCCCTCCAGGTACGTGGGGTCGAACTTGCGCTCGAACTCCCGGCCGCGCTTCTTGATGCGGTGCAGGAGCACGTCCAGTCGGGCCTGGAGATAGATGACCAGGTCCGGCTTGGCCACGCGGGGCCCCAGCGCCTCGAAGACGCGCTCGTAGAGGGCCAGCTCGTGCGCGTCCAGGTTGAGGTGCGCGAAGATGCGGTCCTTGGCGAACAGGTAGTCGCTGACCGTCATCGAGCTGAAGAGGTCCTGCTGGAACAGCTCCTGCTGCTGACGGAAGCGCGACAGCAGGAAGAAGATCTGCGTCTGGAACGCGAACTTCTGCCGGTCCGTGTAGAAGCTGGAAAGGAAGGGGTTCTCCTCCACCACTTCGAGGATGCGCCGTCCCGCCAGACGCTCCGCGAGGATGTTGGAGAGGCTCGTCTTGCCCACGCCAATGGGCCCTTCCACCACGATATACCGGTAGTCCATCCGCCCGAGGCCTCCCGCCCGCGGAATGCGCTTTGAGACCGCGCGCGCGAGACATCGCGCGAAGGCGCGGCCACGCACGCGGGCGGATAACACAACACGGCCGCTGGAATCCGGCAATTTTCCACGGCGTCCCGCGTCCCTTGACGCTCCGAGACGCATCTCCTACGGTCCGCGCGACTTCTTGGCGTGTGCGCGGGGTGGTCTCCGGACATGAGCGGCAGACAGCGGGCGAAGACAGTGGTGCGGCTGGAAGAGGCCCGCCAGAGCACGCCCACCCAGCGAGCGCCCACACCTCCCGTGGAGCCGGATCCGCTCTATGGCGTGGTGTTGCTCAAGACGGCCATGGAGCTGAAGCGCCGACAGGACGGCACCGTGGAGGACATCCTCCGCGGCGTGCTCGCCCGGATGCGCATCCCTGAAGCCGAGTTCTTCGCCTACCTGGAGCAGCAAGGCGGCCTGCTCCAGGCACTGGGCATGCGCGGACGCTAGCGGCGCCCTACTCCGCGGACGCTGGCGGAGCCGCCGTCACGGGGCCGAGCGCGCGCTCGATGGCGGCGAACTCCTCGGGCGCCAGCGTCTCCGCGCGGCGCTGCGGATCCACCCCCGCGGCCTCCAGGGCGGCGATGAGCGTCTCCGTCGTCCCCAGCGTCGGGTCCGACTTGATGGAGTTGATGAGCGTCTTGCGCCGGTGCGCGAAGGACGCCTTCACCACGCGGGTGAAGCGGGCCTCGTCGATGATGGGCGCGCGCGGCGACTTGCGGCGGGTGAGCCGCAGCACCGCGGAGTCCACCTTCGGGGGCGGATGGAAGCGCCACGCCTCCAGCGTGAGGACGTTCTCCGCGTCGTAGTGCATGCCCAGCAGCACCGTCAGCAGGCCGTAGTCCCGGTTGCCGGGCTCCGCGGCGAGCCGCTCCACCACTTCCTTCTGGAGCGTGAAGACCGCGCGCGAGACATGGGCCCGCTGCTCCAGCACTCGGAAGAGAATGGGGCTGGTGAGGTGGTACGGGAGGTTTCCCGCCACCGCGACGTCGGGCGCGCCAGCCACCTGGGCGAAGTCCACCGTGGCCGCGTTGCCGGACACCACGCGCACGCCGGGGATGGACTCCTTCTCCAGCACCATCACCATGTCCCGGTCCCGCTCCACGGCGGTGACGCGGGCCCCGGTGGCGGCCAGGAAGCGCGTGAGGTGGCCCAGGCCCGGGCCCAGCTCCACCACCGGCTCATCGGCGCGCAGGTTCAGCGCGTCGGCGATGGCCTCCAGCGCGTCCTCGTCTCCGAGGAAGTTCTGCCCCCAGCTGTACTTGGCGCGCAGGCCATGCCGCTTGAGGATGTCTCTAGGCGATTCCACCCGTCTGCTCCCCTCTACATGCGCCAGGCCGGGTCGGCGGCGAGGCGGAAATCTCCGCGCAGGCCGCGGCGGTACGCCTCATACCCCGCCACCGCAATCATGGCGCCATTGTCCGTGCACAGCCGCACCGGGGGCAGGAACATGTTCAACCCCCGCTCCTCGGCCCGCGCCTGACACAGGGCCCGCAGCCGCGAGTTCGCGGCGACGCCGCCGCACAGCACCAGTTGCTTGTGGCCCAACCGGCGCGCGGCGGCCACCAGCTTCTTCGACAGCACGTCCGCCACGGCCTCCTGGAAGGACGCGCACAAATCCGCCAGCGCCTGCCCCTGCGGCACGCCGTGCTTCTGCACGTGGTGCAGCACCGCCGTCTTCAGCCCGGAGAAGGACACGTCGAAGTTGTCGCCCGGCAGCGCGCGCGGGAAGCGGATGGCCTCCGGGTTCCCCTGCTGCGCCAGCTGGTCGATGGGCTGCCCGCCCGGATACGGCAGGCCGAGGATGCGAGCGGTCTTGTCATACGCCTCGCCGGCCGCGTCGTCGCGCGTGCTGCCCACCAGCCGGTACTGCCCGTAGGCCTGCACTTCGTAGAGGCTGGTGTGCCCGCCGGAAACGACGAGCCCGAGGAACGGCGGCTCCGGCGCCACCTCCAACAGCCGGATGGCCAGCAGGTGGCCCTCCAGGTGGTTGGCGCCCACGAAGGGCTTGCCCGTCGCCAGGCTCAGGCCCTTGGCCACCTGCACGCCCACCAGCAGCGCGCCAATGAGGCCGGGGCCGGACGTGACGGCGATGAGGTCCACGTCGTCGAGCGTCTTGTTCGCCCGCGTCAGCGCCTCGTGGACGACGGGCAGCACCTGGACGATGTGGTTGCGGCTGGCCAGCTCCGGCACCACCCCACCCCACCGCCGGTGGATGTCCACCTGCGTGGAGACGACATCCGACAACGCGCGGCGGCCGTCCTCCACGACGGCGGCGGCAGTCTCATCACACGAGGTTTCCAGTCCTAGGACGAGCAAGGCGGCTCACTTCTCAGGGGGCCAATGAAGGAAGTGGGGCCGCCCCCGCTCAGTTGCCCAGCCCCCTGAGCAACGTGCGGACCTCTTCGGCGGAAGACCCCGTCGGTTCCAGCAACAAGTACTGCTTGTAGGCGTCGGCCGCCTGGGAATTCTTGCCGGTGAACTGTAGCGCCATGCCCAGCGACAGCCAGGCACGAGCGTTGGAGTCCTCTTCCTTGACGACCTCCTGCAACAGCTTGGCCGCCTCGCGATAGGCCCCGTCCGTGGTGAAGCCGTTCACCAGCGCGATGCCCAGACCCGCCTTCGCCTCCGTGGCCGTCGGCTTGAGCGCCAGCGCCTTGCGATAGCTTCCCGCCGCCGACCGGAACCGCTGACTGACGATGGCCGCCCTCGCCTGCTTCACCAGCGTGGCGAACTCGACCTCCGGATCCACGGTGGGCGCAGACGGAGTGGTGGTCTCGGTGGGGGTCGCCTCGGGCGGCTTCGGCGCCTCGGCAATGGCCGTGCCCGCATCCGGTGTAGCGGCGGGCGGCTCCGGCGGAGCCTCGGGGGCCTTGGCCGTGGCCTCTTCGAGCGGTGGCGCCTTCTCCGGAGGTGGCGTCGGCCTGGCGTCGTCGTTCACGGGCGCCTGCGTCTCCACCACGGGAGGCTTCGACGGAGGCGTCTCCGACGGACCGCTGCCCGTCCCCGCGACAACGGCCGCGACAGCGCCAATGAGGACCACCGCCGCGCCGATGATGAGCCCGGTGCGATTGGAACGCCCCGCGTTGGCCGCGGCTGCGTCACTGGAGTGAGTGGCCGCCGGCTTCCTTTCGGCCGACTGCACGGAAGAAGTGGGCGTCGCGGGCGCAACCGGGGCGGCATCCGCTGACTTCACGGACGTGACGACTCCCGCATCCGTGGGCTTCGCGGAAGCGTCCGGGGCGACCTCCCCGGGTGTCGCGGGCGCGGTGGCGGCCGGCACCGGGGATTCGAGAGACGGTTCGACCGTGCTGGCCAGTGGCGCGCTGGGCGTGGGCGGCTCGGCGGACAGTTCGGGCACGTCGTGGCCCGAATCGGGCGGCAGCGCGAGCTGGGGCGTGGCGGGGACCTCTTCGGCCACGAACTCCGCATCGACCTGCACCGACGGCATGGGCGGCGTCACGTAGCCGCTGCCACTCACCAACGTCACCTCGGATGACGGCGGCGCCGGCGTCGGAGGGGGCACGGGCGGGAACGGATTGGGTGCCACGGCCGCGCCACCGAAGATGGGCGCACGCGGCGAGGGCGCGGGCTCGAAGGCGGGCGCGCTCGCGGCGAAGGCGGAGGATGCGGCGCCATGGGCCCGCGGCGTATGCGACCAGCCAGAGCCCGGCCCCCACGTGGTGGGCGCGCTGATGCCCTCGGTGTCCACCCGGCTCCAGTCCAGCAGCAGGCTGCGGCGCGCGTGCTCCACGGCGCGATGGGCCGGCGGCGGCTCGACCAGGAACGCCGAAGCCTCCTGCGCGGGGACCTCCGGGACTGGCTCGGTCACCGGAACTTCCGGCGTGTACTCAGGCGTGTCCGAGCGCTTGGGCCGCGCGTGGAAGACGACCACGTTGGCGGGCTGCGCGGGCGCGGCGGGCGACGGCGCGGCCGGCTCGTCCTCCACGCCCGCGGGAGGCGCGAGCACGCTCTGCGGCATGGGCCGCGGAGAAGGCTCCGGCGCGGCGGCCACAGGCTCGGGGGCCGCTTCGGGAACGGCGGCTTCGGGAACGGGCTGCGGCGGGCTCTCCGGCGCGGGAGGCGCGGGCTCCACGGTCGCGCTGGCGGGCGGCGCCGTGTTGAGCCACTGCTCGATGCCAGGCTTGCTGCTCTGCACCGGCTCCAGTGGCGCGTTGCCCAGCTCGCGGATGAGGCCCTCGAAGTACAGCTTGCTGATGATGCCCAGCGCGGCCAGGTCCTCGAAGTCCGAGTCCTCCACCACGCGGCTCAACGCGCGCTTGCCGTCGAAGAGCCGCAGGAGCCCGTTCACCTCGTCCGGAATCTCCGACAGGCGGTCGGCGAGCTGGTGGTAGTCAATCTCGAACACCGTCTCGAGCGGCGGCAGCTGCTCGAGCATGCGGCCCCACTCGTCGAGGCGGCGCATGCCCTCCATCAGCAGGCCCTGCGTGGAGATTTCGATGCGCTCCGGACGGTCCAGCGCGCTGAACTGCACCTCGAACTGGCCCTCGAAGGTGTTCAGCATCCGGTAGAAGGCGTTCTCGCCCTTGAGCCGTCCCAGCTCCGCGTCGATGACGCGTCCGTCCTTGAAGTAGACGGTGCCGGTGCGCTCGCCCTGGATGTTGATGAGGCCCGTCTTGCGGCCAATCTCGAAGGTCTGCACCAGGTCCACCACGCCCATGTCGGCGAGGCTGCCGGCGAAACCGCCCTTCGTCGTCTCCCGCTTCTCGATCCTCTCCTTCTCCGCCTTCTGGAGGATCATCTTCACGCGGGTGACGATCTCTTTGATGTAGATCGGCTTGGTCAGGTAGTCGTCACCGCCAAGCTCCAGGCCGCGCACCTTGAACTCGACCGACTTCTGACTCGTCAGGAAGACGAACGGGATGAACTTGAAGCGCTCGTCGGACTTGAGCGTCTTGCACAGCTCGAAGCCGTCCATCTCCGGCATCTTCGTGTCCGCGAGCACGAGGTCCGGAGGGCTGATCTGGACCTTCTCGAGCGCATCCTTGCCGTGAATGGCCGTCGTCACGGAGAAGCCAGCCTTCTTCAGGCTGACCTCCATGACCCGGAGGCTCTTCGCGTCACCATCGACCAGGAGCAGGTGCTGCTTGGCCACGTTCCATGCCTTTCGTCACTGCAGACGGCCCAGGGAGCCTGACGCGGGAGCATCCTGCCCGCTTTCCAGGCATGTCAATGGCTGGGGCCGGTGGGGAACCTGACTGGCCTCCTGCTGGACAGGCGGCTCGAGTCAGATGCGGGGGAGAGTCAAATCGGGCCGGGCTGAAGCACCCGTACCCACTGTGAGGCCTGCCGCTTCAGCGGAAGAAGCCTCCCTTCTTCGGAGGGTTCTTCTTGCGCATGTCGATGAGTCGCAGCTCCTGGTTCGCCTCCAGGTGCTTGGGGTTGGCGCGCACGGCCTCGCGGAAGCAACGCTCCGCGCGGTCCATGTCGCCTTCGACCCGGGCGATGACGCCAAGCTGGTAGTGCGCCCGATCACAATTCGGGTCGGCGCGGACCGCGTCCGCCATCATCTGCTTGGCCTTGGCCATGTCCGCCTTGCGCGCCGGGTCCATGTAGATGGCCCAGGCCCGAGCAGCCAGATACAGGGGCTTGGGCTCCAGCGCGTGGGCGCGGTCGTAGTGGTCGGAGGCCGTGGTGAAGTCGCGCTTGCGGAAGAAGACCTCGCCCATCTTGTAGAGGTCGTCGGCGTTGCTGTCGGCGCGGCCCTGCGGGCGGAGTACCGGAGCGGTCGGCGCGGACGCCGGCGGCTTGGGCAGGGTCTGCTGGGCCTGGAGGTTCTGCTGGTACGTCTTGCGCCGGGTGTCGTCGTAGAGGACCTCGTAGGCCTCTCGGATGGCTTCGAACACGGCGGTGATCTTCGGCGCCATGTGGGGCAGCGACGGCGGCAGGCGGTCCGGATGGAAGATCTTGGCCAGGTTGAGGAATGCGGTCTTCACCTGGTCGCGTGAGGCGTCCTGCGAAACGCCGAGCACGTAGAAGTGGTCTCGCTTGGCCTGGACGTCCGCGAAGCGCTGCTCAAGCTGCTGGGCCAGGCGGGCCTCGTCGGGCCTGGGAGGCTCGGAG
>NZ_VHLB01000131.1:0-17636 GCF_006547365.1 Myxococcus sp. AB056
GGCGGGAAGGGCTACGGCGACTACAAGAAGAAGCTCCTGGAGGCCTACCATGCGGCCTTTGGCCCGGCCCGTCAGCGGTATGCCGAGCTGGCGGCCGACCCGGGCGAGGTGGAGCGCATCCTCCAGGACGGCGCCAACCGGGCCAGGGCGGAGGCGAGCCGCCTCATGGACCAGGTCCGCAAGGCCGTGGGAGTTCCATGAGTCCGTGTGCCTGAACGGGCTTTCACTGCCGATTGTTTGACCCTCCTGGGGGGCACTGGTATGGGTGTGTGTCCTCCAGGCTCGTGCCCGCTGCCTAAGAAAGTCGGGCCCTTACGCGATGACGCGCCCCCACCCACACCGTTGACGCCATCCAGGACATCCGGTGAGTGAGGACCGTCGCTCGCCGACCGATGAGGCCCCTAGTGAAGGGGAGTTGCCGCGGAGTCCTGGCGACAACTTCCGCATCGCGTTGCCCAATTTCGAAGGGCCGCTGGACCTGTTGCTCCATCTCATCAAGGAGCATCGGGTCGACATCTTCGACATTCCGCTGGCGCTGATTACGGAGAAGTACCTCGAGCACCTGGAGCGGATGCGGGAGATCAACCTCGACATCGCCGGGGAGTTCCTGGTGATGGCCTCCACCCTGGCGCACCTCAAGAGCCGCATGTTGCTGCCCCGGCAGGACGTCGTCTCGGCGCAGGAGGGGGCGGAGGTGCTCGCGGTCGCCGAGGAGACCGAGGACCCGCGCGCGGAATTGGTGCGGCGCCTGCTGGAGTACCAGAAGTACAAGGACGCCGCTGAACAGCTCGCCACGCAGGACCTGCTCGGCCGCGACGTCTTCGCCCGCAACGTCCCGGTGGAGGCGGTGCCCATCCCCGAGGAGGAGGTGGGTCTCCAGGAGTTCAGCGTCCTCAAGCTGGTGGAGGCGCTCGACCGGGTGCTGGAGCGGTTGCAGCCCAAACTGCAGCACGAGGTGGTCCGGGAGCGCGTGACGCTGTCCGAGGCCATCCTCCGCGTAGTAGAGCGCCTGCGCCCGCATGGACAGGTTCTGTTCGAGAGCTTGTTCACGGAAGAGGAAACCCCGTCGCGACAGGAGGTGGTCATCACCTTCCTGGCCATCCTGGAGATGGTGAAGCGGCGGCTCATCCGGGTGGTGCAGGACGAGCCGCTGGGGCCCATCCTGCTGCTGCCCAACGGGGACGCGCTGGAGAAGCTGGCTCCCACGGAGGTCGACGACAGTGACTACCGGTAGCAACGGACCGCAGGACGAGACTCCCGAACCGGGCACGCCCGGTGGCCCCGGCCCGTTCTCCGAAGAGGAAATCGCTGCTGTCACAGGCCCCGGCCCGGCGGATGAGCTGGACGAGCTGGAAGCGGCCTCCATCGAGGAGGACTCGGACGAGGCGCCTCCGGACCTGGAGACGTCGTTCGAGAAGCTCCTCTCCAAGAGCCGCAAGCTGTCCACGGACCGCATCCGCACCGTCATCGAGAGCGTGCTCTTCGTGGCGGAGCGTCCGCTGTCGGTGGACGAGCTGTATATGGCCACCGGCATCGAGCGGGAGCTCATCGCCGAGGCCCTCAACCAGCTCTCCGGCATCCACCGCGACGGCATCAGCGGCATCGTGCTGTACGAGGTGGCCGGTGGGTGGCAGTTCCGGACGGACCCGCATTCGGGTGAATATGTCCGGCGTTACCTGCGGGTGAAGCCACAGCGGCTGACCCGGGCGGCGGTGGAGACGCTGGCCATCATCGCGTACCGGCAGCCGGTGACCCGGCCAGAAATCGAGGACATCCGCGGCGTGGACTGCGGCGCGGTCATCAAGGCGTTGATGGACCGCAAGCTGGTGAAGATCCTGGGCAAGCGTGAGGAAGTGGGGCGGCCCATCCTCTATGGAACGTCGCGTGAGTTCCTGGAGTTCTTCGCACTGAAGGACCTGTCTGCTCTGCCCACGCTGCGTGAGTTCCACGAACTGACGCAGGAGCACCGGGAGATCGTCGAGAAGGAAGACAAGCCGGCGCCCCCGGCTGCGGGGACGGTGGAAGCGCTGTCGGACCCGGCATTCACGAAGCGGATGGAGAAGAGCGCGGCGGCCAGTGAAGCCGCGCTAGAGGACCTGGAAGAGGCCATGGCGGCCGCGGACCGGACACAAAAGGTCAGCTCCAGCGTCCTGGACACGACGCCCCCGAAACCCGAGACGGGTGATACGACGGGGCCCAAGCCCGAGTGACGGGCAGCATGGAAGAAGGATGGTATGGCGGCCGAACGACTACAGAAGTACCTGGCCCGCGCGGGAGTTGCTTCGCGCCGGCATGCAGAAGAGCTGATTACCGCGGGCCGCGTCGCGGTGAACAACAAGACGGTGACGGAGCTGGGCAGCCGGGTGGAGCCCGGTACCGACCTGGTGACGGTGGACGGGACGCTCGTCACGCCTCCGGAGGAATCCTCCTACTTCCTGCTCTACAAGCCCGTGGGCGTCGTGACGACGCTGTCGGATCCGCAGGGCCGGCCCACGGTGGCCAACTACGTGGAAGAGACGGGCAAGCGCCTGTTCCCGGTAGGCCGTCTGGACTACGACGCCGAGGGCGCACTGCTGTTCACGGATGATGGGGCGCTGGCGCACAAGCTGACGCACCCCAGCTTCCAGGTGCCGCGCACCTACCTGGCGAAGGTGAAGGGCGCTCCGGACACGGCCACGCTGGACAAGCTGCGCGGCGGCGTGCGGCTCGAGGACGGCATGGCCACGCCGGTGTCGGTGAGCGTGTTCGAGGCGGCGGAGCGGAACACCTGGCTGAAGATTGTCGTGGCGGAAGGACGCCCGCACCTCATCAAGCGGCTGTGCGCGGCGGTGGGGCACCCGGTGGTGCGTCTGTTCCGTCCGTCCTACGCAGGCGTGGGCGTGGAAGGCCTGCGCCCGGGCGAGCTGCGCCCGCTCAAGACGAGCGAGGTGGAGCTGCTGAACGCGGTGTCGGATGGCAAGGCCGCGCCGCCGACGGGGGAGCTGAGGCTGCCTCCGCGCCGGCATGGCCGGGCGGCTCCGGGCTTCGACTCTGACGATGAGGCGGAGCTGTCCATGGATGATGATGCGCCCGTGGCCGCCAAGCCCGCGCGCAAGGCGCCGGCCCGTGCGGCCAAGGCCGCGTCCGCGGGTGGTTCGAGCCTGGCGCGTTTCGGTCGGCCCAAGGCGGCTTCGGCCGAGGGCAAGCCCGCGCGCCGTTCCTTCGGTAGCGATGAGGGCGCGCCGCGTGGCCGCTCTTTCGGTGGTGACAAGGCTGGCGCGCCGCGTGGCCGCTCTTTCGGTGGTGACGAGGGCAAGCCCGCGCGTCGTTCCTTTGGCGGTGACGAGGGCAGGCCCGCACGCCGTTCCTTCGGCAGTGACGAGGGCAGGCCCGCACGCCGTTCCTTCGGCAGTGACGAGGGCAGGCCCGCGCGCCGTTCCTTCGGCAGTGACGAGGGCAGGCCCGCACGCCGTTCCTTCGGCAGTGACGAGGGTAAGCCCGCGCGCCGTTCCTTCGGTGGTGACGAGGGCAGGCCCGCGCGCCGTTCCTTCGGTGGTGACGAGGGCAGGCCCGCGCGTCGTTCCTTCGGCGGTGATGAGGGTAAGCCCGCGCGCCGTTCCTTCGGTGGTGACGAGGGCAGGCCCGCGCGTCGTTCCTTCGGCGGTGATGAGGGTAAGCCCGCGCGCCGTTCCTTCGGCAGTGACGAGGGCAGGCCCGCGCGCCGTTCCTTCGGCGGTGATGAGGGTAAGCCCGCGCGCCGTTCCTTCGGTGGTGATGAGGGCAGGCCCGCGCGCCGTTCCTTCGGCAGTGACGAGGGCAGGCCCGCACGCCGTTCGTTCGGTGGCGATGAGGGCGCACCGCGCGGCCGTTCCTTCGGCGGTGACAAGGCTGGTGCTCCGCGCAGCCGTGGTCCGGGCCGATCCTTCGGTGGTGACGAGGGCGGCGCGCCGCGGAGCCGTGGTCCGGGCCGCTCCTTCGGCGGCGATGCGGGCAGCGGTCCGCGTAGCCGTGACACGGGCGCTCGCGGTACGGGTCGCGCATTCGGTGGTGCTGGCGGCACCCGTCGCTCGTTTGGCGGTGACGAGGGCGGCGCCCCCAAGAGCCGTGGCGCGGGTCGTCCGGAGCGCCGTGAGTGGAGCGCGGGCGGAGACGCCGCGCCGCGGACTCGCGCACCGCGCGCGGGTGGCGAAGGCCGTCCGGAGCGCAAGTCGTGGGGTGCTGGCGGCGGCGCCGGCCGTGCCCCGCGGGGTGAAGGCCGTCCGTACTCGCCCCGTTCCGGAGGCGCGGGTGCTGGCCGCCCGGAGCGCCGTGAGTGGAAGCCTCGCGCCGAAGGGGCAGACGCTCCGCGTGGCCGGGGTGGTCCTCGCCGTGAGGGCTCCGAGGGCGGACGCCCCGCACGCAGCACCTGGACGCCCACCGACGAAAGCGGGAATCCCCGTGAACGCGTCGTCCGGGCCGGGGCTCGCAAGGGGCCTCCCTCCGAGAAGTCCGGCGGATTCCAGGACTGGGGCAAGAAGAAGGAGCGGGCAAGCGCCCCGAGCTGGAGCAATGAGCGTCCCCGCGGCGGCGCGGGCAGGCCGCCTCCCCGGGGGCCTCGCCGTCCGCGTTGATACATGACGCGGTGGATTGGGCGGGAATCGAGGGGGATTGATATAACCGGCGCCAACTCCTACACCGTTTCCCTCACCGGAGACCGATGCGAACCGGCGCACGCCCCCTCATTCTCGCACTTGCCCTGCTCCTCGGCTGCAACGGCAGCAGGGACCAGCTTCTCGCGGACCTCCAGAGTCCTCGTCCGGAGGTCCGCGCTCTCGCGGTGAAGAAGCTGGCCGGGCAGGGCAACCCGGATGACCTCGTCCTCTTCACCCGCGCGGCGAAGGACTTCGCCGCCATCGTCCGGGCCGAGGCCGCCGTGGCGCTGGGAGAGAGCCAGGACGCCCGCGTCGTGGACCTCCTGGGCGAATTGCTCGAGGACCAGGACGAAGAGGTCCAGGGCCGCGCCGCCATGGCGCTGTCCAAGGTGAACAACGAAAAGGCCAAGGCGTACCTCACGCTCCAGTACGGACGGCGGGGCCGGGCCACACGTCAGGTCATCGTCCAGGCCCTGAAGAACGCCAACGTTCCGGGGGCCATGGCGGAGGTGGTCGCCGCCGAGGCCCGCTCCCAGTGGGACCGCAACCAGCTCGCGCTGACCGAAGGCGCGCTGCCCGAGCGCGTGGGCGCCGCCGAGGAGCTGGGCAAGAGCGGCCGTCCCGACGCCGTCAACCGGCTGCTGCCCTTGGTTCGCGACAGCCAGGTCATCCTCGCCGCCGCCGCTGTGCGCGGGCTGGGTGACGCCGGCGACAAGCGCGCGGTGAGCCCCATCGCGTTGCTGCTGGAGGAGAACTTCCCCGAGCTGCGCGAGTCCGCCATCCACGCGCTGATGAAGCTTCAGGATCCGGTGGCCACGCAGCGCCTCCAGCTGGTGGCGGTGGAGAAGAGCGCCGTCAGCCCGCTGGCCATCGACGCCATCGTGTCCTTCCCCCGGACGCCACAGACGGACGCTGCGCTGTGCGCCATCGTCATGGAGGGCGCACCGGCGGAGGCGCTCGTCGCGGGCCGGAGCATGCGCTCACGCGGCGGCTGTCCGTTGGACACCATTGGCGAGCGGCTGGCACGTCCGGCCACGGCCGCCAGTGGCCTCCAGGCCGTCGAGGGGCTGGGACCTGCGGCGCTTCCGCTGCTCGGCAAGGTGGTGCCGTGGCTGAGTCATCCGGACGCCACGCTGCGCTTGCTCGCGGTGGAGGCCGTGGCGGAGGTGGGGGATGCCTCCGTGGTGCCCATGCTGCAGAAGCTCTACGAGCAGGAGGTCAAGGGACTGGAAACGCTGCGCGCCGACTGGGTGACCCAAGCGCTCCCGGAGAAGTTCGGCGTGGGGTTCGACCCTTCGACCATGCCGCCCAGCCCGTCGACGCCTGGCCTGAAGGATGAGCGGCCGTCGCGGCACGCGGACCTGCTGGGGCGGGTGAAGGAGCTCAATGCCGCCCGGGTGCGTGAGTCCGGGCGGGACGTGGTGCGGCACCGCGTGCCCACCGAGTTGTACGACGACGTGGCGCCGGAGCGGCTGGTGCCGCTGGCGACGCTGCTGCGAGCGTTGGGGGCGCTGAAGGCGCCCGGCGCCCTGGAACTGCTCACCGGCTACACCCAGGATTCCAGCGCCGCGCTGCGCATGGCGGCCCTGGTGGGACTGGCGCGGCTGGGCCCCGAGGGCGTCAACGTGGCCAAGGCCGGGCTCGTCGAGCCGGACCGCGACCTGCAGAAGGCCCTGGCCCAGGCGCTGGCGGAGGCCGGCGAGGCGGGGCAGGCCGCGCTCATCGAAGTGCTGCCGAAGATGGGGAGCGAGAAGCTGCTGGTGTTGGATGCGCTCACGCGCGCCGGCGCCGTGCCGGGCTCCGCTTCCGCGCAGCTCCAGGCCGTGGTGCGCGAAGGTGGACCGGAAGCGGCGCTCGCGGCGGCCCTGCTGGGACGGATGCAGGCAAAGGACGCCGTGCCCACGCTGGTGAAGGCGCTGGACGAACCCAACAGCGTGGCCCGCCGCGACGTGCTGCTGGCGCTGGGGAGCATCGGCGACGCGCAGGCGGCGGACGCGGTGGCCAAGGACCTGTTCCACGACCTGCCCGAGATTCGCGCCGCTGCGGCGTCGTCGCTCCGGAAGCTGGGCAGCGCCGCACATGCGGACCAGTTGGAGGCCCTCAAGGCGGACTACTTCCGGACGGTGCGTGAGGCCGCGGGCGCCGCACCGGCGTCCGCGAGCACCGCGTCGGAGGGTGCTCGCTGATGGAGTTGCGCAAGCTCAAGGACAAGGCGTCCGAGGCATTCACCAAGGGACGCTTTTCCAAGGCGGCGGAGCTCTACGAGGACTACTGCCGGGCCGAGCCCAAGGATCATCAGTCACGCCTGCGCTCCGGGGATGCCTGGGTGAAGGCGGGGCAGAGGGATCGGGCCATCTCAGCGTATCAATCCGCCGCGGAAGGCTTCGCGCGTGAGGGGTTCCTTCCGCGCGCCATCGCCGCGAGCAAGCTCATCCTCGAGCTGGACCCCGCGCACCGTGGCGTGCAGCAGATGCTCGCGGACCTGTACGCGCGCCGGGGAACGCCCATGGGCGCACGGGCTCGGGGCCCGATGAGCAGCGCATCGTCCGTGACGGTGAAGACGTCATCCGAGCCTGCTGGGGCGTCGCGCCTGCCCGAGACAGTGCGCGCGTCCGGCTCCGCCATTGATGTGGGGGAGGGCGAGGACGGTGCTTCGCCAGCCCCGTTGGAGGCCGGCGGTCCCGCGGTAGACCTGTCCGCGGAGCTGCCTCCAGAGCTGGTGTTGTCCACCGACGCGTCCACGCATGGCGCGGAAGAAGTCGTCCACTCGGTCCAGGTAGGACTGGGGTCGGAAGAGGGGACCGCTGGCGTGGAGTTGACGCTGGACATGGAGCCCGTCGTGGCAGGGGCGCTGGTGGACGACGCGTCCGGAACCGATTCGATGACGTCCGAATTGGTCACGTCTGTTCAGGCATCCACGCGCGTGGCGGCCTCAATCCCGCCCGTGATGGCCGTCCGTGAGCAAGAAGCGCCGCCGCTCGCGACCCGGATTCCCGCTGTTCAACCCGGAGGCGCGCGTCCGGCGACGAGCGCGTTGCCGCCAGGACTGGCACTGCGCGCGTCGCAGCGGCTGCCCGCGGTGGGCGCTGCTCGCGCGCCCGAGCCCGCGCCGTCCGCACCGCCACGGTCCGTCTCGAACAGCGGCCGCTGGCAAGCCCTGTCGTCGCCCATCACCACGCAGGCCGCGCCCGCCGCTGCAGAAGCCGCGGCCTCCGCCGCGCCCCCTGGACTGCGGTCGCGCCGTGCCGACCCACCGATCCCCGCGGGCGCCACCGCGCTCCCGGGCCACGACCTGTCACCCGCGCTGGGCGCCTCCTTCCGGACGGCGACGCGTCCGTCTTCCTTCACCGAGTTGGAGCTGGAAGCCGACTCCCTGTTGCACGCGGTGGAGCTGGCCGCGCAGGCGGGCTTGGATCGACAAGGCCTGGGGGCCACGTCCATCAGCGACGGCCTCGAGGAGGAGCTCTACAGCCTGACGGAGGAGGTCCCTCCCGAAGCGGGCTCCCTGGACGCGCTGCCCACGATTCCGCTCTTCTCGGACCTGCCTCGCGACGCCTTCATCGAGCTGTTCGAGCGCTGCCCGCTGCGCCGCTTCGGCCCGGGTGAGCGAATCATCGACCAGGGCAGCCACGGCGATGCGTTCTACGTCATCTGCGAGGGCGCGGTGCGCGTCTTCCGGACGGAGGAGGGCCAGCGCCAGGACATCGCGACGCTCGAAGGAGGCACCTTCTTCGGAGAGATGGCCCTGCTGTCCGGCGCGGCGCGCACGGCCTCGGTGGAGTCCGCATCCGACGACACCCAGCTCCTGGAGATCTCCGCCAGCGTGCTCGGCGAGCTCTCGGGAAGCCACCCGCAGGTGGCCCAGGCCCTGAAGAAGTTCTGCCGGCAGCGCATGCTGACGAACGTGATGAACACGTCGGAGCTGTTCCGCCTCTTCGGGCGGAAGGACCGGCGCGCGCTCGTGGAGCGCTTCCGCTCCCGGGACGTGGAGCGAGACACCGTCATCATCCGTGACGGCGACGCGACGGACGGCCTCTACGTGGTCCTGTCCGGCGAGGTGGAGGTGCGCAAGGACGGACACCTGCTGACGCAGCTCCGGGAAGGGGACGTGTTCGGAGAGATTTCCCTGCTCCAGAAGACGCCTGCCACCGCGACCGTCACCGCCACCCGGCACACCACGCTGCTGCGGTTGCCGCGCGCCGACTTCGACGCGCTCATCTCCAGCCACCCGCAGATCCTGGCCCTGATTTCAGACCTGAGCGACGAACGGCTCCGGCGCACGCAGCGCGTGCTGACCGAAGCCGGCATCGAGGAAGACCTCATCCTCGTCTGACGTCAGCGCACCTTGGCGAGGTAGTCGTCTCGCGTCACCAGGCCGCGCGTCTCCAGGAGCTCCAGCATGGCCCGCAGCGAGCGGGCCTGCTGGGCCACCATCCGCTCCAGCCCCGCCACCTGCTGCGTCAGCTCCTCCACGCGCTGGGTGAGCTCCGTCTCACGGCCGGGCTGCGCCAGGGTCGCCGAGGCCGCGCGCACGGCCATCGACACGGGAGCGCTTTCGGCCGGGGGCGCCAGCTCGAAGGTGGGCTCGTCCATGCCGAAAGACAGCGGGGTCGCCGTCGTGGAGGTGACCTCCCCGTGGTAGTGGCGGCGGATGGCGCGCTCGATGGACGAGGCGCTCGAGACGACCACCTGGATGCGCTGACCACAGTGGAAGGCCAGCTCCTGGAACGCCTCCACGTTGGTGGGGTCGGCGGTGGCGACGGTGAGCGTCTTCGTGGCCGGATCCGCGGCGATGGGGAAGACGGTGTAGCGCTCGGCGATGTCCGCCCGGAGCGCCTGCAACGCCACCGCGGACGCAGTGTGCTGCTCCAGATCCACCGTGGGAATGGCGAGCTGCCGCGACAGGGCGTGGACCATGGAGCTTTCGTCCACGTACCCCATCTGCACCAGGGTGAGGCCCAGCTTGCCGCCCCATTTGCGTTGTTCCGCGAGGGCGGAGCGGAGCTGGGTTTCCGAGAGGAGCCCGGCGTCCATGAGAATCTCCCCGAGCCGGCGCTTGCGGCCAGGGAGCGAGACAGAGGGTGTGACAGGCGGCTGTTTCACAGCCGTGAAGCATAGCAGTCAGTCAGGCACGACCGGAGACCAGCCAACACCCAGGAGGCCGGGGAGGAGCGTGGGGGACAGGAATGGGGTAGAACAGTCCCTTCATGACGCAACGGATACTGCCGTTTCTCGCACTGCTGCTGGCTTCGGGCTGTGCGTCGCAGCGACTGGCTGGCGCGGACCTGGACCGCGTCCAGCGTCCGGCCTTCATCTCCCGCATCGAAGACGGGGCCGGCCCCAAGAGCCACGTGTTCCGCGATGACTCGGCGTACCGGAACAAGCTCAAGAAGCTGGAGCCGGTGGAGGCGGACCGGCGGCTGACGGTGAAGCTGCTTCAAGCCGTCACGCGCTTCGAGATCTCCGAGCGCCTCCGGGTCACCACGTTGTCGCAACTGCCGCGTGAGTTCCCGTGGACGCACGTGGTGGACCCCGCGCGGGTGGCCTCGGTGCTGGAGAGCTTCCTGGTGGAGGAGGTACCGGCCAACGCGCCGGACTACGACCTGGTGGCGTCGCTGGGCGCGGACACCATCGTCGAGTTCGTCATCCAGGACTACGGCATGCGCAGCGAAGACGGCCGCGCGGGCGCGTACCTGCGAGGCTATGGCCGCATGTTCACCCTGGACGGGCGCACGGAGGTGTGGCGCCGCCCGTTCGCCATGGACCAGGTGGCCGAGGGCAAGGAGCACCTGGACCCGTTCAAGGTGGGCAAGGACCCGTCACTCTTCCGCGCGGCGATGACGTCCATGCTGGACGAGGTGGCGCGAATGTTCGTGAAGGACCTGACGCCCACCGACCGCGGCGGCGCGCCGCCGCCCCGGGCTTCCGCGGCGGCTTCGGACGTGGTGCCCGGCAAGGCGGGCGCCCCGGCTCCGGCACCCGAGGCGACGAAGCCTCCGGAAGACGAGCTGGCGCCCGGCGAGCTGCCGGACCCCGACCCCTGAGTCACACGGCCTGATTCAGAACAGCGCGTGCTCCACCAGGAGCACGCTCAGCCCCACGACGAAGCTGACGAGCGTCACCGGGAGGCCCACGCGGAGGAAGCGGAGGAAGCTCATGTTGACCTTCCCGCGCGCGGCCTCGAACACGATGAGGTTGGCCACGCTCCCCACCAGCGTGAGGTTGCCCGCCAGCGTGGAGCCCAGCGCGAGCACGTGCCAGCCCAGCTCCACGTCGTGCAGCGTGGGCACCCACGTCCGCGCCAGCATGACGAAGGGCACGTTGCTGAACAGGTTGGATGCCACCAGCGTCAGCCCCGCGAAGCCCAGCGTCTCCCGCAGGGGCGGGCCCGCCATGAGGGGCTCGAACAGGACGCGGATGTCCTCCGCGTAGCCGTGCTTGTTCACGCCATAGACGACCACGAACAGGCTGGCGAAGAAGAGCAGCAGCACCCAGTCCACGCGCTCCAGCGCCTCGCGGGGCTCGCGGCGGGCCAGGGCCATCACCAGGGCCGCGCCGGCCAGCGCGCTCCAACTCATGGGCAGCCCGGCGAAGAAGGCCACGACAACCCCGGACAGCACCGTCAAGGTGAGCACCATCATGCCCCGGTCCACGGGCGGAGGCGGAGGGTTGGGCTCGAATTGCTTCACGGGCAGGTCATGCCGGAACAGGTACAGGAGTCCGGCGGCGACCACCGCTGTGGAGAGCAGGGCAGGCAGGGCCATGTACGCCGCGAAGCTGGCGTAGGACAGCCCGGAGGCCCCCTGGATGAGCATGTTCTGCGGGTTGCCGGTGAAGGTCGCCACCGAGCCGCTGTTGCTGCCCATGCACACCGCGAGCAGGTACGGAGCCGGCGGCAGGCGCGCGTCCTCCACGGTGGCCAGCACCAGGGGCGTGAGCATCAAGCACACGGTGTCATTCACCAGGAACGCGGACAGCGCGGCCGAAATGAACGTCACGGCGAGCAGCAACCGCCGGGGCGTGTGCGCCCTGCGCACGGCCCACGCGCCCGCGGTGCGGAAGAAGGACGCCTGGGACATGTACGCGGCCAGCAGCATCATCCCCAGCAGGAGGACGATGGTGTCCGCGTCGATGGCGTGACGGTTCGCGTCGGCGCTGTGGTTGTAGACCTCGGCCGGAGTGACGACGCCGAAGACGACCATCAGCACGGCGCCCAGCAGCGCGCCCCCGGGGCGGTCCAGCTTCAGGTACGGAAGGCGCGCACCGGCGATGAAGACGTAGGTGAACAGGAAGATGGCGAGGGCCACGGCGCGGCACACTAGTGGAGTGCCCGCACGTCCGCCTCTGTGCGTATTGGCTGGAGCTCAAACCAATGAGGCGCGCTCCCGCGTTGTTTGCCTCGGTATACGTCTGTACAGTGCCCGGCCCATGAAGCCAGAGAAGGAACCGGGCGCTTTCGGAGGGGCCCGTCGCACGCCGTGGAACGCGCCTCGCGGGTTGGACTCCGTGCTGGAGGGGTGGCGGTCGGACCGGCAGCTCCGCTCCTGCTTCGTCCTGGATGAGGCCACCCCCGCGCGGGCGGGCGTCTTCGCGCCCATTCCGGAAGAGGTAGCGCCCCAGGTGCGCGACGCGCTCGAGAAGCGGGGCATCCAACAACTCTTCTCGCACCAGGCGGAGGCGTACCGGCTGGCGCGGGCGGGCCAGAGCCTGGTCATCGCCACGCCCACCGCGTCCGGCAAGAGCCTTTGTTACAACCTGCCGCTGCTGGACCGCTTCGCGCGGGAGCCCCAGGCGCGGGCGCTGTACCTGTTTCCCACCAAGGCCCTGTCCAGAGATCAGGAAGAGTCCCTGCGCGCGCTGATGCGCGAGGCGGGCCTGTCCCACGGCGCCATCACCTTCGACGGAGACACGCCGGCGGATGCGCGCCGGGCCGCGCGGGAGCGCAGCGGCGTGCTGCTCACCAACCCGGACATGCTGCACACGGGCATCCTTCCGCATCACGCGAGCTGGGCGCGCCTGTTCTCCAATCTGCGCTACGTCGTCATCGACGAGCTGCACACGTACCGGGGCGTCTTCGGCTCTCACCTGGCCAACGTGCTGCGCAGGCTCCAGCGCGTGGCGCGCTTCCACGGCGCGGACCCGGTGTTCGTCGCGGCGTCGGCCACCATTGGCAATCCGGAGGCCCACGCGCGGCGGATGCTCGGAAGGGACGTGACGCTGGTCTCGGAGAGCGGGGCGCCTTCCGGCGAGCGCCGCGTCATGGTGTTCAACCCGCCCGTGGTGAACGCGGAGCTGGGCATCCGGGCCAGCTATCTCAAGACGGCGGTGCGGCTGACGGCCGACCTGGTGCGCGCGGGCGTGTCGACGCTGCTCTTCGGGCAGTCGCGCAACAACATCGAGGTGATGCTCAAGTACCTCCGCGACCGCTTCGTCGAGGAGAAGTTGGACCCGTCCCTCATTCAGGGCTACCGCGGTGGGTATCTGCCGGGCACGCGGCGCGCCACGGAGGCGGCGCTGCGGGCGGGTGAAGTACGCTGCGTGGTGGCCACCAACGCGCTGGAGCTGGGCATCGACATCGGCTCGCTGGACGCGGTGGTGTGCGCGGGCTACCCGGGTTCGGTGGCGGCGCTGATGCAGCGATTCGGCCGGGCAGGGCGGCGCGGTGAGGGGAGCCTGGCGCTGCTGGTGACGTCCAGCGCCCCGCTGGACCAGTACCTCGCCGGCGACCCGCGCTTCCTCGTGGGCTCGCCGGTGGAGCACGCGCGCATCGACCCGGACAACGTGGAGATTCTGGTCCAGCACCTCAAGTGCGCGTCCTTCGAGCTGCCCTTCGAGGAGGGGGAGCCCTTCGGGGACGTGCCGCCGGAGTCCACCACGGAGGCGCTCGGGTTCCTCGCGCAGCACGAGGTGGTACACCCCACCGTGGGCGAGGCGGGCCGTCGCGTGTTCCACTGGTCCACGGATGCGTATCCGGCCAACCACGTGTCACTGCGCAGCGTGGGCTGGGACAACGTGGTCATCATCGAGAAGGGGACGGACCGGACGCTGGCGGAGATGGACTTCCGTTCGGCGCACACGATGCTGCACGAGCAGGCCATCTACCAACACGAGGCCGAGCAGTATCAGGTCGAGCGCTTCGACTACGAGAACCACAAGGCCTTCGTGCGGAAGGTGGCGCCGGACTACTTCACCGACGCGATGACCTACGTGCGCGTGCACGTCATCCAGGAGGACCAGGCCGCGCCCATGGGCCCGGACCTTCAGGCGGGCATGGGCGAGGTGAGCGTCATCGAGAAGGTCGTGGGGTACAAGAAGATCAAGTACCACACGCATGAGAACGTCGGTTACGGCGACGTGGCGCTGCCGGAGATGCAGATGCACACCACGGCGCTCTGGCTGACGGTGCCGGAGGCGGTGGTGCGCGCCATGCGGGCGCCGCGACCGGCGGTCATCGACGCGCTTCGCGGCCTGACCACGGCGCTGCGCACGGTGGCGTGCGTGGGGTTGATGATCGACCCTCGGGATATCGGCAAGACACTGGGGAGCCGGGATGACGCGGAGGGACCGCCACGCAAGGATGGTGGCGTGGGCTTCGACCCGACGCTGTTCTTGTACGACAACGTGCCCGGCGGCGTGGGGCTGGCGGCGCGGCTGTACGACCAGCGGGACGAACTGCTGAACCGTGCGCGCCGGCTGCTGGAGTCGTGCGCGTGCGAGGATGGCTGTCCGGCGTGTATCGGCCCTGCGGCCGGTGCGATGCCGGGGCAGGCGCCCGTGGACCCGCATCCGCGCAAGCGACTGGCGCTCGAAGTGCTATCGGCGCTGGGCATCGCGGGAATGCAGTAACCGGGAGGCGCGGCCGTGGACCTCAAGCGCAAGCTGGCGCGCCTGACGAGCGTGGGCCCCGGGGGCAAGTCACCCCCGAAGCCCCCCGTGGCGGAGCCACAGGTCGAGCCCGCCGCGAGCGCTGATTCCATGCCCGCGCCCGCGGCCGAAGCGGGCGTGCCCGACGCGCTCGCCGCGCAGTTGGCGAAGCTGGTTCAAGCACGGCGGATGGAGGCTCCGTCCACGCCCGCCGACACGGAATCGCAAGTTGCCGGCGCGGAGGGCACGGCGGAGGCCCCGGCAGCACGCCCCGTCACGGCGTCGCCTCCACCCGCCCCCCGAGATCCCCGCATCGACAGCCTGCGCCGGATGCTGTCGGACTGGTCGGAGCGTCAGGGCCTGGCCGCCGCGCGCCGGGGCACGCCGCCGCCAGCACCTCCTGGCCCGCTGCCCGTGGAGTCCCGTGCCACGGCCCACGGCACGGTTCACATCTCCGAGCGCATCCTCTCCCCGGAACACCACCACGGCTCCGCGCCTCTCGCCGCGGCCCTGGACGTGGAGGGCCCCCTGGTCGCCAGCCTCGCGCTGCACGCGGACCTGGCGGGCGTGGACTTCCAGCGGATGCTGTTCCTGGACACGGAGACCACCGGGCTCGCGGGAGGAACGGGCACCGTGCCATTCCTCGTCGGGCTGGCGTGGTTCGAGGGCCGCTCGCTCAAGGTGCACCAGCTCTTCCTGCGGCGCCTGGGAGAAGAGGCCCCCATGTTGCGCTCGCTCGCCGAGCGCATGGCCGCGTCCTCCTGCCTCGTCACCTTCAACGGCAAGAGCTTCGACTGGCCGCTCCTGCGGACGCGCTTCGTCCTCAACCGCGTCCCCGCCCCCGTGGAGCTGCCCCACCTGGACCTGCTCCACTGCGCCCGCCGCGTCTTCAAACACCGGGGCGCCGGCACGCGACTGGTCCACCTGGAAGACCAGGTGCTCGGCTTCCGGCGCGTCGACGACGTGGACGGCTCGCTGATTCCCGACCTGTACTTCCGCTACCTGCGCGGCGGAGACGGCTCAGCGCTGACGCCCGTGCTGGAGCACAACGTCAACGACCTCCTCCTCCTGGCGGCCCTGCTCGGTGAGCTGGTCCGCCGCTTCCGAGCAGGGGGCGCAGGCGCCTCTGTGCCCCGGGACGCGGACCCTCGCGACCTGCTCGGCTTCGCGGGCGTGGCGCTCCGGGCCCGCGACTACGAGCGCGCCCAGGCCTTCGCCCGGGCCGCGGCGGCGGGGGACACCGGCGCCGTGGGCATCGAAGCCCTGGCCCTGGCCTCCCGGCTGTCACGCAAGGCGGGTGACGCCTCGGCCGCTGCGGCGCACCTGCACCAGGCACTGCAGACTGCCCAGGGCTTCCAGGCCGCGACGCTGCACCTCCAGCTCACCAAGCTGTACGAGCATGGCCTCAAGGACCTCGCGCGGGCGCTGCACCACGCGAAGCTGGCCTCGGCGGCGGAGCTGCCCGCGGACCACCACCGCCGAATCCTTCGCCTGGAGACGCGCCTGGCCCGGAGCACCCGGGCGGCCTCGCTGGACCTGGGAATGGGGAGCCCGCGCTCGGGAACCTGACGATTCTGGGCTTCCGCACCACTGGAATCGGACAGTCGATCCGGGCGGGACGCTCGCCTCATTGTCAGACAGGCACATGATTGAGGCACACGCCACGGCCGTGCGCTATGAGGGCCCCATGAAAATTACCAAGGACAGCGTCGTCTCCATCGATTTCCGCCTCCACCTCGGCGACGGCAAGGCCGTGGACGAGAGCGAGCCGGGGGAGCCGCTCGTCTATCTGCAGGGGCACGAGGAAATCGTCCCGGGCCTGGAGAAGGCGCTCGAGGGCAAGTCGCGCGGTGACACCCTCCAGGTGACGGTGGGGCCCGACGAGGGCTACGGCGACTACGACCCGGAAGGCATCGAGGAAGTCCCGAAGACGGAGTTCCCGGAGGGCCTGGAGCTGGTGGCGGGCGGCGTGCTCAGCGCCACCGACCCGGATGGGGACGAGGTGGACTTCTTCATCAAGGAAGTGAAGGCCGACTCCGTGCTGGTGGACTTCAACCACCCGCTGGCCGGCAAGACGCTGCACTTCGAGGTCACCGTGCGGGACGTCCGCGCCGCGACGGCCGAGGAGCTGGAGCACGGCCACGCCCACGGTCCCCACGACTCTCACTGATTCGGACGGGCGCCTTCGCGGGCCCCTCCTTGCTTCGCCGCCGGGCGTCCCCAAGACAGGGCGCCCGGCGGAAGTCCTCCGCCTAGCCGCCCAGGAAGTCGGACGTGAAGGCGAAGGCGCCCATCATGTAGGGCAGGGCGCCGCCACGGTTCGGGTGGTTCAGGTACCACGCGAAGTTCAGCAGGATCGTCGGCCGGTTGAACGACGAGCCCTCGCGCGTGTTCAGGGCGTACGCCAGCATGGGGCCGATGCGCGTGTGGCTGTTGTCCACGTTCTGCGCTCCGCCCGAGCCATCCTGGTAGCGCGGCCACACACCGCTGAAGCGGGCCCCCAGCGTGAGCTGCGGCGTCGTCAGCATCATCAGGTCGGTGTCATTGGTGAACACCCAGCCCCGGCCGGGGATGAGCGTGTCCAGCAGGGCGTCGTAGAAGGACGCGCCGTTGCCCTCGCGCAGCGCCACGTTCCAGTACTCGATGGACGCCTTGCTCCGCACCACGAACGAGCCGAAGCGCGCCTGGAGCGTGGGCTCCACCATGTAGTGGTGACCCGAGGTGCTGTACGCGGCGTCCTCCGTCAGGTCGCGCGCGTCGTCGGAGAAGTCCAGCATCGGGTTGTTGTACGACTGGAGGAACCCGAAGGTGCCGAAGTACCGGACGTACTCATAAGTCGCCCGCAGGTTGAAGATGGCCAGCGGCTGAATCTCGAAGACGGGGCCAACCTTCACCGAGGCCGGGTTGGCCTTGATGGCGAACGCGCCGTTGACGAAGTTGTCGCGCGTCAACATGGACTCGCCGTCGAACATCCGCTTCTGGAGGATGATCCGGTTCTGGGTCTCCATGCCCAGCGGGTTCCAACGCAGGAAGTTGATGTTGGCGAAATACAGGCGGGTGTCGGGCCCCAGCGGCGGGAGCGTGGGGGCCGTGGGGGCGTCCGTGGGCCTGTCTCTTATACCCATCTGACGCTGCCGACGATCTTACGCGTGTAGATGCAGG